>JAEZYG010000044.1 GCA_023419175.1 Actinomycetes bacterium | reverse complement strand
CACCAGTGCGGATGCGCTCACGGCTCGTAACCAGGTGCTGGCTAAAGAGATCGAGGCGCAAAAATCGAAGATCGAGACCCTTAAAGCCGCGTTGGATAACTCTGCGGCCTCGTTTGGGGAAAACGATGCCCGGACTAAGAATTGGCAGATCCAGCTCAACAACGCCCAGGCCGTGTTGAACGATCTGGAGGGAGAGCTGAAAGACAACAACGCTGCTTTGGAGCGGTTTGGGGACGAAGCCGGCGAAGCCGGTGATGACGCGAAGGCTGCTGCCCAGGGCGCGGGCCTGCTTGAGGGCGCGGTTGATGATCTGGGCGATGAAATGCAAGACACCTCGGGTAAGACCCGGGTGTTTGGCGATGTGCTGAAAGCCAATCTCGCCGCCGAAGCCATCATCGGCGGGGTCAAAGCGATCGGTCACGCGATCGCCAGCATCGGCAAAGCATTCGCCGGGGCCTTGAGGGATGGGGTGGAGTACAACGCCCGCATGGAGCAATACACCACGAGCTTCACGACCATGCTGGGTGATCAGGCTAAAGCCCAAGCACTCGTCAACGATCTGAAGCGCGAAGCGGCTGCGACCCCGTTCGGGATGGAAGACCTCGCGAAAAACACCCAAACACTGATGGCCTTTGGCATTAGCGCGGATGAGGCAACCAAGCGCCTTCACCAGTTGGGTGATATCTCCCAAGGCGATGCCCAAAAACTGGAATCGCTGACTCTGGCGTTTGCTCAAATGTCGTCGACGGGGAAGTTGACGGGTCAGGATTTGATGCAGATGATCAACGCTGGCTTCAACCCACTCTCGAATACAGCGACGACGCCTGGAACGCCCTCATCGACCACGCCTCCATCCACACCGGCGGCACCATCGACATCCACTTCACAGACGAAACCGCCGTAGCAATCTATTGAAAACGCAGCTAGCTGGCTGCTTCCAAAACAACTCAGACCAAGTTCGCTAACTAAGGTAAACAAGTACACCCTCAGGTGGACTAAGTCTGTCGCGAAGCAATCTTTCCTTCGTACACACCATCGCTCGTTTTGCGCCCACCACCCCGTCAACTGCACCCACCCAGCCCCGTGTATCCAAATGGGTCACTAAACATCCACTGTCTTATAGATATATCTTCGCATTCGTATTGAACGACTCCGTGTGCAGCGATTCTATTAATTACCTGACGTCTTAATCGCGTGAGATTCTTGTTTTCTCCTAGGGGTCTTCTGTGCAATGAGAACTCCATACCAAGACGGATAAGACAAGTCTGAATGCCCTCGCCGCTAGCGCTAGAGTGAGGACAGTTATATGACGATCTGAAAGGTCAGTGGTGACTATGTCGGCTGTGGAGTCTGCACGTGCTCGTGGTTTCGAGCGGCGTATCTCGGTACTCGCTGGCGCGGGTATGTTCATTGACGGTTTTGATGTCTCGGTAATCGCAGTAGCTTTACCTGGTCTGACACGTGAATGGAATATTGAATCTGGTTTAGTGTCGGGTCTGGTTGCCTGTTCTGTCGTTGTCGGAATGTTCTTTGGTATGTCCTATGGCGGTCTGTTAGTCGATAAATTCGGGCGCCGCAAGATGTATATGTTCGATCTTATCGGTTTCGTCGTCTTCGCTTTAGCCGCTGCCTTGACGATGAATGTGTGGCAATTGATTGCCGCTCGCTTCGCTCTAGGTCTTTTCATTGGAGCGGACTATCCGATCAGTTCGTCTATGACAGCTGAGTTCACCTCTCCAAAGAGACGCGGACGGATGATTATCTTCATGTCCTTGCTGTGGCAGCTTGGAGCTTTCACCGCCTATCTGACCGGAATCCTGCTCCTTCCTTTGGGAGGAAATGCCTGGAGATGGATGCTTTTTGTCGGTGCTCTATTGGCAGTGGCTGTGATTATCTTGCGCCATAATGTCCCTGAATCTCCTCGCTGGCTACGTCATCAAGGACGAAATGAGGAAGCAGATGCCATTGAAAAGCAGATGTTGGATGAATACGATCTGGTGATTTCGTCTACCTCCCAGCAGCCTGCTGTTAAGGCTTCGTGGACAGAATTATTCTCTGCCCGTATGGCGCGAGCTACTCTGTTTTGTTCGATTTTCTGGTTTGCTTTCGCGGTCTCCTTCTACGGAATTCAGATGTACACCCCAACGATTCTTGCCCCCTTTACCCACGGTAGGCCGTCGCTGGCTTTCCTCGGAGCGGCTTTGATCGCTGCCCTCGGTGTTGTGGGAGCGGGTATCGGTATGTACACGGTTGAAAGAGTTGGGCGACGTCGCCAAATCATCGTCTGCTTGGCGGGGATGGTGGTCGCTTTGGTGGTGCTGTCCTTGTGGACGAATCCAAGCCTTCTTCCCATGACGGTTCTGCTGGCAGTAACCATTTTGCTGGCGAATTTGGGTCCTGGCGTGCTCAATATGGTCTATCCCAATGAGATGTTCCCCACCCGTCTACGTGGAACAGGTGTGGGATTCGCTGGATCAGTATCGCGTATTGGCTCCATTCTCGGCGTCCTCGTCTTCCCGATCATGGTCAAGGCGTGGGGGATGAATAATGCGACTTGGCTTTTCGCCGGGGTAGCTCTCATCGGCTTGATCGCTTCTATCATTCTTGCTCCCGAGACGAAGGGACGCACTCTTGAAGAATTGGAGGAGTTGGCAGATAACGGTTGGCGAGGCCGTGACGGTTCAAAGATCTTCTATGGAACTATTGAGGGGGAGAAGGTTAGGTGAAAGATTTTTTCACTGCCAAGACGGATCCGTGGGATGATCCATCTGGTCAGTTACACGCCTATCTGCTTCCTGGCAAAGATTTTATCGATTGGGCTATTCCGATCCTGAACAGGCTTGGAGGATGTGCCAACCTGGCTGTGCAACCTGAAGAAGCTCTCCATGTGACAGTGCAACGCATTCCTCATATGAGAGGTGATCTATCGGATCATCAGATTCGGCATCTGCTAGATGCTACAGCACATGCTGTATCGAGCTTAAAGCCGTGGACGATGGATTTTTCCTCTCCTGAAGTGACGTGTGATTCTGTCCTTTGCTTCGGTGAACCTGTCGATAAATTCCACATTGTGGCTGACGCTGTGAGAGGAGCGGCATGCGATGTTTTAGGTTCGCATGCTTGTCACTATAGCGCTCCTCCTCGTCCACATATCACCTTGGCATATGCGCATGGAGATGCCGATGATGCCGAGGCGATGAAAGCTGTAGGAGATATCCTTCCTCCTCCTGTGAATTGTGAGCAGGTGGTATGGTGCGCCGTCCACCAAAATATTGACCAGGGGATCTATACCTTTGATGTCATTGGACGTATCCCTGTCGGTCTATCAGCTTGATTCAGTGCTGGAAAAGAGTCGACGATTCATGAATGGGAGTCCACTGTAAAGAGATATCTGTTCGTATAAAGCAGATGCGACCCTCTCTTCCCCTTAAGGGGGAGAGAGGGTTTTTAGAACTAAAGTCTGATAATTATCTGAGAATATGTGCACAATTCCTAGACGGGCAAAGTTGTCTGATCTATTCTGAGAGTGCTTTTCAATACCCAGCGTGTGAGGACGAAGATGTCTCGACAAGGCGCCTACTTCCCCTTAGGGCGAGTGCTAAATCTGCGTCTAGGGGGATCGTCATCTGCGATGGATCTGACAAGCTGGCGGTCAGTGGGTGGCCGCAGTTTCCTTCTTCAACGTGGACGAAAGGATGACACGTGAAAGATACCATCATGCGGGCTTTGCAGAATTTCGGTAAAGCTGTCATGGGTGCTGTCGCAGTAATGCCCGTCGCTGCTCTGCTCATGGGAATCGGCTATTGGATTGATCCAGATGGCTGGGGCGCTAATAGCATCGTCGCCGCCATCTTGTTGAAAGCTGGCACTGCCGTTCTCGATAATCTGGGCTGGCTATTCGCCATCGCTATCTCTTTTGGTTTGGCGAAAGACCATAATGGTGCAGCAGCTCTATCCGGTTTTCTCGGATTCGCCACAGTAAAAGCTCTCCTCGAAGAAAAGACCGTCGCTGGCTATAAAGGCATCGACCTGACAGCTCTCGAAGGACAAGCCAAATTGGATTGGGCTTCTCACGGCTGGGCTGCGATCAACGATAAGAACGTCTTGATCGGTATCCTGGTCGGGCTTCTCGCTGCCTGGGTGTATAACCGATTCCATACGGTGAAACTCCCCGATTTCTTAGCCTTCTTCTCAGGACGACGTCTCGTCCCGATTCTGACAAGCCTCTTTTCCATTCTTTTGGCTGGAATCCTCTATGTGGCATGGCCGTTTGTCTATAACGTCTTGTTCAATTTTGGTGAATCCATCCAAGGACTTGGTGCTCTCGGTGCGGGAATTTATGGCTTTGTCAACCGATTACTCATTCCCACAGGTTTGCATCATGCCTTGAATTCGATTTTCTGGTTCGACGTTGTCGGCATCAATGACATCGGTAATTTCCTCGGCGGAAAGCAGACCCTTGATGCCGCTGCCGCTGCTACCTCTGCCGCCACATGTCCTGGTGTATGGGAAAACAATGTCTGTACTGTTGTCGGTGAAGTCGGACGCTATCAAGCCGGTTTCTTCCCGATCATGATGTTCGGTCTGCCCGGTGCAGCTCTAGCTATGTATCTGCGTGCCGATAGCAAGCAGAAGAAGGTTGCTGGTTCTGTCCTTTTGGCTGGAGCGATCGCCTCGATCTTTACAGGCGTCACCGAGCCTTTGGAATTCTCCTTCATGTTCATCGCCCCATTGCTCTATGTGGTACATGCCTTGTTGACCGGTATTGCCGTATTCCTCGCAGCGACATTCCATTGGACAGCCGGTTTCGGCTTCTCGGCAGGTTTCGTCGATATGCTCTTATCAGCTCGTAATCCGATCGCTCACCAGTGGTGGATGCTCTTGGTGATGGGCGTGGTCTTTTTCGTCATCTATTTCGTCATCTTCTATTTCCTCATCGGAGCTTTGAATCTGAAGACTCCTGGGCGAGAAGATGAAGATCTCGACGCTGAGCAGAGGCTTACTTTGAGCGGCAATGCCGATTACTCTGAAGCTGCCAGTCGCATCATTGACGGTTTGGGTGGTGCGGGCAATATCGACTCGGTCGATTATTGTTCGACTCGTCTACGATGCACGGTCAAGGACTACACTCAAGTTAACGAGAAAGAGATTAAGAAAGCCGGTGTGGCAGGGGTGATCCGTCCATCGCAGACGGCTGTTCAGGTCATTGTCGGTACCAGCGTGCAATTCGTCTATGACGAGGTGGCGGCTCAGCTTCATAACAGCTCTGCTGTCCTCAAAGGCGAACAGGAACAGTGAGATTATGTTATTCGGATTCGGTAAGAAAAAACTTCCCATTCTCGCTCCGCTGAGCGGTGAAGTGATTGGGATTGACAAGGTAGACGACCCGGTTTTTTCCCAAAAGATTTTGGGAGATGGGTTTGCTGTGATCCCTCAATCAGATTCTGTGATTGAGGTCTGCGCCCCCGTATCGGGACAGCTGACTACCGTCTTTGCCACCGGACATGCCTTTGCCATCGTCGATCCAGACGGTTTAGAAATCCTTGTCCATGTCGGTATCGATACTGTCGAGCTGAAAGGTCACGGATTTAGTGCATTGGCATCTGAGGGAGATATGGTCGCTGCAGGACAGCCCATCGTCCGAGTGGATGCCGCTCAGGTGCGTGAGGCTGGTTTTCAGCTGACCACACCTGTGGTCTTTACTGAATCTCGTCAAATCTCCTCACTCAAGGTGGATCATGGATATGCCAAGAGTGGTTCTCAGATCTGTCTCGTTGTGAGAAATTAAGTAAAAATAATTTAATTGATGGACGGGAGATGTAAAATTCCCGTCCATCCCCCTTTTTATTAGATATTTTTCTAATAAACTATCTCTAGCAAAAAATATTTATTTTTCGCGCTTGTCTCGCCATGAGAACCGAAATATTTTTCGTTTCTTCTGTGTATTAGATTGTTCCTCCGTACCCAAATCGCACGAGATATAGGAATGGAGGGGTAGCGATGTCATCGACGAAAGCATCGTCACAGCGCGAGACGTGGACAGGGCAGACAGCTTTCTTGCTCGCCGCTGTTGGATCAGCTATCGGCTTGGGCAATATCTGGCGTTTTCCAGGAGTTGCCTATACCAATGGTGGAGGAGCGTTCCTCATTCCCTATCTTGTCGCTTTGCTCTTCGTTGGATTGCCGATGTTGCTATTGGACTATTCCATCGGGCATCGTTTTCATGGATCACCTCCGCTGGCATTGAAACGTCTCGCTGGGGGGCGTCCGATTGCAGAATTTATCGGATGGTTTCAGGTGGCGATCTGTTTTGTTATCTTCTGTTATTACGCGGTCATCATCGCCTGGTCGATCAGTTATACCGTCTATTCGGTGCGCCAGGCGTGGGGAGATGACACCTTATCGTTCTTCCTCAGCGATTATCTGCAAGTCGATCAGGCGTCAACCTATTCGTTGACCTTCGTCCCCGCCATCGGTATCCCTCTCGCTCTGGTGTGGATTTTCCTGCTCCTCATCGTCGCACGCGGTATCTCTCGAGGAGTGGAGCTGGCGAATAAGATCTTTTTGCCTCTGCTGGTATTGCTCTTCGTCGTGATGGTCGTCAGAGCTCTTTTCCTCCCAGGTGCTCTGGAAGGTTTGGAGGCATTCTTCACCCCGCAGTGGTCGGCTCTCGCCGACACCGATGTGTGGTTGGCCGCCTTTGCGCAGGTCTTTTTCTCCTTGTCAGTTGCCTTCGGCATCATGCTCACCTATGCCTCCTATCTGAAACCGCGTTCAAATCTGACAGGAACCGGTTTGGTCGCTGGATTTGCCAATTCTTCCTTTGAGCTGCTCGCCGGTATCGGTGTCTTCGCAGCGTTGGGATTCATGGCGCACAGCCAAGGTGTCGCGGTATCCGATTTGGAGGGGATCACAGGTCCGATTCTGTCCTTCGTCACCTTCCCCGCTATCGTCACGATGATGCCAGGCGGTCCGCTTTTCGGCGTGCTGTTCTTCGCTTCACTGACCCTAGCCGGCGTGACCTCTCTGCTGTCCTTATTGCAAGTCGTTTCGGGTGGTCTGCAAGATAAATTCGGCTTCTCTGCTCCGAAAGCAGCTCTGGTTATGGGTGTTCCGGCAGCCTTGATCTCCCTTGGATTATTCTCGACACAATCCGGACTTAACGCTTTAGACGTGGTCGATAACTTCATCAATAACTTCGGCGTGATCGCCTCAGCCATCGCCTTGACCTTGGTCGCCCATTTCTCGCATATCAAGCTGTCCGGTTTGAAAAAGCACCTCAATACGGTATCGGCAATCCGCGTTCCGCGAGTATGGACGGGGTTGATCGCTCTTATCGTCCCAGTGGTTTTGGCGGTCATGTTTATCAGTGCCGTCGTGGGCTATATCAAAGAAGGCTATGGCGGTTTCGATACGAGTTATCTGGTCGTCATGGGATGGGGATCTATCGTATTTGCCATCGTATTCTCGGCGGTCATGACAGCTTTGAAATGGTCAAATTCCCCCATATCTGCATCTGAACAGGAGGAGTGCTGATGACTCCCATAGCTATTTTGATGATGGTCGTTACCGTCCTCATCATCTGGGGAGGGTTGATCGCTTCTATCGTTGCTTTGGCAACGATGAAGCCATCGGAAGGTGACGGCGACGATGAACTATCGCTAGCATCGTCAGCTTCATAGTTGGATCACTACAAGGAGAATAATGATGACGATATCGTCGCCAGAGACGGACTCTGGACAGCAGAGACGTCCACGACGATTTAAAAGCCGCCATCTGTCGATGATGGCTCTCGGTTCTGCTATCGGCGCTGGGTTTTTCCTCGGTACAGGGGTTGCCGTTTCAGAAGCCGGACCGGGAGTCTTCATCTCCTATCTTCTGGCATCGTTTATCGCTGTTTCGGTGATGTATGCCCTAGCGGAGATGGCATCGGCTCTGCCCTCGACAGGATCGTTCTCATCCTATGCAGAAGCGGGGATTGGACGATGGGCAGGTTTTACCGTCGGCTGGCTGTACTGGTTCATGCTCATCAGGGTTCTCGGTATGGAGATCACGGGAGCAGCGAGTATCTTCTCCTCGTGGTTCCCCTCCGTCCCTCAATGGACGGTGGCTTTGGTGATCGTCATTATTTTCGGTGGAATTAACCTGATGGCGGCAGGTAATTTCGGTGAGGTGGAAGCCTGGCTGGCGGGCATCAAGGTGGCGGCAATCGTCGTCTTTATGCTCATCTCAATCGCTTTGATCGCTGGGATTTTCCCTGGACGTGAGGCGGGAGTTACCGATGTCTTCTCTTTTGGGATATTGCCCACGGGTTTTGCAGGTGTGGCCACAGCGCTTTTAGCGATCTTAACCTCTTTTGGAGGCATTGAGATCATCACCATCGCTGCAGCAGAGGCGGAAAATCCCCAGCAGGCGATGGGACATGCGATCCGTTCGGTGATCTTCCGCATTCTCGTCTTCTACGTCGGATCGGTATTCCTACTCATCTGCTTGCTGCCATGGAATTCAGCTGAGATGGCGACCAATCCCTTCGCTTCTGTTTTGGAGATGGCAGGTCTGCCCGCTGTTGGAAGGATCATGGAAGCAATCGTCTTCATGGCTCTCATCAGCGCTTTTTCCGCTAATGTATATGCCTCATCGCGCATGAGCTATTCGCTATCAGCTCGTGGTATGGGATTCACACTCCTGACTGGCGGTGAGGTGATCTCTCATGGTCTGACAGAGAAATCCATAGATGGAAGCACAGGTGAGCTGTTGGAACGCACACCTAGACGTGCAGTGGCTTTGTCCATTGTTTTATCTTTGGTTTCTGTTGGTTTGAATTGGTGGTTGCCTGAATCGATCCTGATGATCTTGATCAATGCGATCGGAATGGCTTTGGTGATCGTATGGGTCTTCATCATTGTCTCTCAGATTCGTTTGCATCGACGTTTGGAAGAAAGCGGACAGTTGACGATCAGAATGCCTGGCTGGCCTTATCTGCCCTGGATTATCCTGGTTGCCTTCGGTGCTGTTGCTCTGCTCATGGCCTCCAATGAGGCAGCGCGTTCGCAGTTGATCTCGATGACAGCTTTGACTGCGATCATCGTCGCGATCTATTTCGTCAGGGAGAAATTCATCTGTCGTCATCGCTGATAAGAAAGCCGGGTCGGTTTCGTAATTGTGCGTCTACATGACAGCATAGAGGCCGTGCCCGGCTATCTTCTTGTGTGCAATCCATCCGCCAATAGAGCTTTCAACGCTGATCTAGCTGCCTTAGCAGCGTGCGAATTACAGCTGAGTCTCAAGACGATCTCGTCATGTCGCCCAAGCTGCATAGGGAAAGCTCCAGCGGTTTTTTTCGATAGCGATGAGCTTACTGCCGATCAGATGAATATCATCGCCTCCCATTCGTCCTATCTGCTCTTAATGCGTCTGGACGGTGAGTCGTTTATCCCTTATGAGATTGAGGATCGCAGCTATTTTGGTGACGATTTGATCACCACGTTGCGATATCGCGGAAAGACTAATGAGATCTTGACGAAGATGTTGGTCAACTTGACGATCTCTCAGGTGCAGCGTCCTTATGAACGACTCGATATTCTTGACCCGATGGCAGGACGGGGAACCACTCTTTTCGCCAGTTGGATCGCAGGACATAACGCCTACGGTGTTGAGAGAGAAAGCCAGAGCTTCGAGGCTATGAGCGCCTATGTCAAGACCTATCTGCGCACCAAGAAGATCAAACATAAAGCTTTATTATCTCCAGTGCGCCGAGAAGGGCGAGCGATTGGGAAAAGATTGCAGGTCACCGCTCATCCTGTGCAAGGGACGGTCGAGATGGACGCTTTCTTGGCCACCGCTACCGATTCGGCTTCCCTTTTCGGAAAGAAGCGTTTCGATGCGATCATCACCGATGCTCCCTATGGAGTCGTCCACGGTTCCACGACGGATTCTGCATCGAACAGAAAACGTTCCCCTAAAGATTTGATCTGCGCTGCTCTGCCTATTTGGGCAGATCAACTTAAAAAAGGCGGAGCTATCGGTATGGCGTGGAATCGCCATACTCTCTCGCGTCCAGATATGGTCGCTATGATGAGCGATGCTGGATTGAGCGTGTGCTGCGGTGAGCTGTGGGAAGGGTTTGAACATCGAGTGGACGCCTCTATTCGTCGCGATCTGATCGTGGCGGTCAAGAAGAAAAACTGAGGTGCTGTCATGGATTTAGGATCGTCATTGAAAGCGCGTCCAGTGGTGAGCGCTCGCGATATGCTCGATCATTTTTCTATTCGCCGAGCGGTCTTTCATGACGAACAACAGATCAGCCTCGATATCGAGATAGACGCTAATGATTTCACCTCATCAACCACTCATGTGATAGCTTTTCTCAACGCTGTCCCTATCGCTGCTGGCAGAATAGTCCCTTGTGACGGCAAGATGTCCACCTGTGAGGTGAGTTTGGGGAGGATCGCGGTTCTCAAGGAATATCGTGGATCGGGATTTGGCGCGGCAATCGTCAACCGTATGTGTGAAATCGCCGCTGAGCGTTATCCGTGTGAAGATCCGGATGGATTGTTGATAAGTCTTCATGCTCAAGAACACGCAATTGCTTTCTATGAGCGCTTAGGATTTACCGTTCTTGATGATTCATCCTTTATCGAGGCGGGAATCGTTCATCGTTCCATGGGGAAAAGAATTCGCATACTTTCCTAGAGTGGACGGTTTTTTGTCGAGCGGCGATAAGATGAATGCGGTCAACGAGAGGAAGCATCATGCGTATCGTCGTCGGTCTAGCGGGCTCGATCGCAGCATATAAAACCCCTTTTATCATCCGTCAGCTTCGGCAGATGGGACATGAGGTGCGCGTCATTCCCACTCAATCTGCTCTCCAATTCATTGGACGAAGCGCCTTAGCGGCGGTCAGCGGACACGCCATCGATACCAGCGTCTTTGACGATCCTCGTGGAGTCGATCACGTCGCTATCGGAGAATGGGCTGAATTGGTGCTCATCGCTCCCGCCAGCGCCGATCTGATCGCACGTTTACGCATTGGTCGAGCCGATGACCTGTTGACGGCGACCGCGTTGGTAGCTCAATGTCCGATCGCTATCGCTCCAGCGATGCATTCTCAGATGTGGGCTCATCCTGCGACCCGCGACAATATAGAAGTCTTACGCTCCTATGGGGTGCATATCATCGAGCCAGCAGTGGGGCGTCTCACCGGCCCAGACTCAGGACCTGGACGTTTGCCCGATCCTGAACAGATCGTAGACGAAGCTCTTGCCTTCGCCTCATCTCAGATCGGAACGTGTTTGGCTGGCAAGAAAGTCGTGATTTCCGCTGGGGGAACGCGCGAGGCGATCGATCCTGTCCGCTATATCGGAAATCGTTCCTCTGGACGTCAAGGAGTCGCTTTGGCGAATGCGGCTTTTCGCCAGTCAGCTCAGGTAACGCTTATTGCGGGAACTACCGATGAGGGAGTGTTGGAGCGCTTAGATCGTAGAATCAATGTAATCCGTACGATCAGCGCTGACGAGATGTATCGTGCTGTTCGCTCTAGTGCAGCTGATGCCGATGTGGTGATCATGGCGGCGGCAGTCGCCGATTTTAAGGTTGCCGATAGGTGTGACCATAAGATGAAGAAGAGCGATTCATCCGCTCAGGTCACCATCACGTTAACGCCCAATGTCGATATTTTGTCTTCGCTTACCAAAGACCCACTTCCCAATCGGCATGAGCAGATCGTCGTTGGTTTTGCGGCTGAGACAGGAGACGAGCATGCCTCTGTTCTCGACTATGGTCGTATAAAAGCCCGGAAAAAGGGAGCTGATCTTCTCGTAGTCAACGAGGTGGGGGCAGAGCGTGGTTTTGGGGATCGTCCTAATGAGATCACGATACTCAATTCCTCTGCCGAGGTTGTCGCTACCGCCTCTGGATCTAAAGAGACGGTAGCCTACGAAATCATCGCGACGATTGGGCAGATGCTAAATCCAAATCTGCGTTAGCGCCGTCTTCCCAAATCTCCATATCGAGTATGGAGGCGCGTTTGGCGACGATTGTGGGGACAAGAGCTTGTCCGGTGACGTTGACAGCGGTGCGTCCCATATCGACGATAGGTTCAATTGAGAGAAGTAAACCGACTCCTTCGAGGGGTAATCCCAGAGTCGATAGGGTGAGGGTGAGCATGACGGTGGCTCCAGTTGTGCCAGCGGTGGCAGCAGAACCGATCACTGAGACGACTGCGATGAGTAGATAATGGGTGAGGTGAAGGTCGATTCCGTAGAAAGAAGCGATGAAGATAGCGGCGATAGCGGGATAAACCGCAGCGCATCCGTCCATCTTCGTGGTAGCTCCGAGGGGGACGGCGAAGGAGGCGTATCCGCTTGGAACACCCAGACGCCTTTCTGCCACTCTGACGGTCAATGGCATGACACCCATTGAGGAACGCGAGACGAATCCGAGTGAGGTGACAGGCCATACGCGCCGATAGAAATCGCGGACAGATAATTTATTGACCCATAGAATGATCGGATAGATGATGCCGATCACGACTGCTAAGCCGAGATAGATCGCGATGACGAAAGAGCCGAGATTTCCTAAGGCCGTCCACCCGTATTCTGCGACGGCGCGGGCGATAAGAGCTGCCGTGCCGATCGGCGCGAGGCGGATAATCCACCATAGGACTTTTTGAATCACATTCAATAGGGATTCCATGGTGGCGAGGAAAGGTTCAGCTTTGGACCCCACTCTGAGAGCAGCGATACCAAAAGCTAGAGAGATTACTAAAAGTTGTAAGACGTTAAACGATACCGTCGGGTTGCCAGATGAATTCATAGAGGTAGTGAGTCCCAAGAAATTATTGGGAATGACGCTGTTGATGAAAGCAGACCAGCTTCCTACGGAGTTGGGAGCCTTTGCCAGCGAGCTATCGATGGAGGTATTCGCTCCTGGATTGACGATCAGTCCGATGCCGATAGCTGCTACCACAGAGAAGAACGCTGTGATGGCGAACCAGATCAGGGTTGAGAGAGCTAACTTGGCGGCATTGGTCACCTTGCGAAGATTCGCCACGGAGGTGATGACGGCGGTCACGACAAGGGGAGGAACCATCACTTTGAGTAAGGAGACGTAGGTGGCGCCCACGAAGGAGATGATGGTTTTGATTACAGAATTGTGATCTGTTGGACGGGCGAGAATGCCGATCAGTAATCCGATGATGAGGCCAGCGATGACCTGAGCGCCGAAACCTGTAGCCCATGCGGGCAGTCGGCGTGGTGTGGACACAGTGCTATCTGGGGAGGTCATAAGAATCTTTCAGTGAGTGGAATCGTCAGATGGTCATGTGATCTCGACGAGGTGCGGAGCTGAGAATGTCACTGTCCGCAACATGCGCAGGTGGTGGCGCGACTGTAATCGAGCCAGCGTCTCTGCGTAAAAAATGCCATGAGATGAAATTAGAATAATTTTTGCTACATATCAAGTGTGGGGGAGTAGATCAGCTTCCCGCGAAAGAACCGCTTAAAGATGGTCACGCGAGATTTTCTCCGTCGCTGCTTTCATCATCTCGATAGCGTGATGGGGGTTCATTGCGATAGACATCCCTCGTCGTCCGGCAGAGAAACAGATTTTCTCGTGCTCAAGCGCTGAACTGTCAACGATAGTGGGCAATATGCGTTTTTGTCCGAGAGGGGAGATGCCGCCAACGACATATCCGCTGAGACGTTCGGCGATATTGGCTTCGCTCAGTTGTGCTCTCTTCGCCCGCATTGCGCTGGCAACCGATTTTAGATCGACAAATCGATGAGCTGGGATGAGTGTGCAGACGTAATTATGTGATCCACCGCTTAACGCGATGATGAGGGTTTTGAATACCTGGCAAGGATCCCAGCCCAATTCTTGAGCGGCTTCCATACCGAATGATGGCGCATCATCGCGGTGTGTATAGGTAAGGATCTTATAGTCAAACCCTGATTTTTCTACAGCGATGATGGCAGGAGAGCTATGGCGTTGTGAACTCATCGTCTATGAACGGCAGGTGGAAAGCTTATCGGCGATATCGCTGAAAATACCAGTGACGCCCCAGTTGAATAGTTCATTGGCTCGAGCGCGATCGTTGACTGTCCAGACGTTGACACCGTAGCCAGCTTCGCGGAAATCCTCTACCTGTCGACGGGTCAAACCGTTGCTATCGGGATGGATATAGTCGGCATCGACCAGCTCGAGAATGGAAAGCCAATCGTTGTTAAGCGCATATTTTTCAAAGAGGCATCCCACGCTCACCTCAGGGGATTTCTGTTTGAGGAGAAGGAGAAGGAGGTGATTGAAGCTGGAGATGATGACCTGGCTAGATGAGGTGAGTCGGGATAGCTCATCGATTAATCCTTGGACGAGTGCGCGCGACATCTGAGCTCCTGCCTCGCAGGATTTGATCTCGATATTGGCATTTAATCCAGTCTCGTTCATATAGTCGATCAAACGAGTAAGAGTGGGGATTTTCTCTCCGCGGAACTCGTCAGCAAACCATGAACCAGCGTCGATGGAATCCAGATCCTCGCAGGTGAGATCGTAATAGTGGCCGCTGCGATTGGTCGTCCTGTCGAGGGTGGAATCGTGGCAGATGATGATCGTTCCATCTGAGATGATATCGATATCGGTTTCAATCCATGAACATCCAGCTTCATGGGCTTTGGCGAATGCAGACATCGTATTTTCAGGGGCAAGACGGTTGAGCCCCCGATGGGCGATGATCTCGTGAGTCAACATGGCGATTCCGTTCGTGGAGGTTTTCTCTCATGGTATCGCGTGGTGTTCAGTTTGGCATTGAGGTTTTTTCCTGAGAGAATGGGAGTCGCGCCTCAGTAGCTCAGCGGCCAGAGCGTCCGCCTTGTAAGCGGAGGGTCGGGGGTTCGACTCCCTCCTGGGGCTCCACTTAGACACTACGGATGATATACATCATCCTTGAGATAAGCTCCCCTTGGTGGGAGCTTGTTTGTGTAAAACGCTGGTGGATAGTGATCTTGGTTTATATCTTGGAAAGAGTTATTTTCAGTCCGAGTGCTTCCATGATTTTCATGATGGAGGCAAAGGAAGGGTTTCCTTCAGCAGACAAGGACTTGTAGAGGGATTCACGGTTGAGATTGGTCTTACGTGCTAGCTCACTCATGCCTTGGGCTTTTGCAATATCACGCAGCACAAGCTGGATGGTTTTGGTATCTCCATCCTCGAGTGCGATAGCAAGGTAGTCGCGGATCGCCTCGTCATCTTTGAGGTATTTGCTGGCGTCAAATGCGCTATAGGTGACAGTGCTCATGAGTGCTTCTCCTTGTGAATCGCTAACGCGAGTTGTTTGGCTTTTTCGATGTCTTTGCTTTGGGTGGATTTATCGCCACCGGCAAGCAAAAACACGGTGAGTGATCCGATCTGTGTGTAGTAGACCCGATAGCCAGAGCCGAAGAAAAACCGCATCTCGAAGACCTTGTCGCCGACGGGTTTTATATCTCCAATCATCTGCCCGTGTGCCTCACACCGTGTGAGAGCATATGCGATCCTGCGTTGCGCTTGTTTATCTTTCAGGTGCTCTAACCACGAGTCAAAGATGTTGCTCGTGATGATCTCCACACCCATATTGTAGCTTCTAGGCTACAATCGTCAAGTTTCATGAAAGGTGGTGAGACAGAGGTGACGGATTCGTCTTTTACTCTCAAGGTAGGTTGAACAGCGAGTGTGAGTTTAAGCGAGTCTGGTGTTTCTTGAGGACTTGTCTGAGGTGGCTAGGGTGCGGTGATGTTTTTATGGAGGCTATCTCGTATGTCGTTGATGCTGGTGTTAACCTTTCGACATCGCTGTAGGGGTACCTCCTGAGATCGTTGCTGCTAGTCTTTGAATCGTCGCACACGCTTACACCAAAGATTTCCAGAACTACCCTGAAAACAAACAAGAGCTAAGAATTTGAATCCACAACCTTATTGCCAGCACACGCAAGACACATGTAGTCGAAAAACAACAGACAAGCAAAATCGTTACGAAAGCCTCAATTTCCTCCTGTGAAACCTGTAATAGAGAAGCGTGAAATTACATTAACCGCAACAATAAAGCATCCATGTAGGGTAGATGCTGGAAAGCATATTTCAAGATTTTCTTTATGTATACTGGATATGTCTTTATCCTATGTGGGCTTGCTATCTTATTTCTTAAAAGTGTCATTAGAGCAGGTTATTGACTGTCATATAGTTCTATTGTGAGATCCTCATGTCAGGTTATGGGGAAATGCTCCTGACTCTTAATAGTTTCTTGCAGGAGGTTTAGTCCTTCTCTATATGATACAGTATTAATTGTAGGTTGTTTTTAATACCATATAAGGATTCATTATATCTGCAAGTGAGAGGCGAGGTGGGTCTGATGGATGTAATTTTAGATATCTTACTAATTGTTCTCTTTCTTATTGTTATTAAAGCCGTCATTAAGCGTTCAAGATATCGAAACCTTTTAATTAAAGTTTTAAAAGAGCTGGAAATCTCGGAGGAGGGTATTAAGTCGAGGGTAGATGAAAAAGTAAGAGTGGATAATTTTGAAGCATTTAAGAAATATGATCAGATAGAGTTTTTAAAAGAGGATGTAGAAAGGTTTTCGCGTTCGCAAAGTGTCATATGGGAGAAAAGCTTAATTCTTGAAAAAATAAAGAATTTTCTCGAAAATAATGATTATGTAAATGATCGATCGTATAAAAAGCTTGCTAAGAATTTTAATTCACTCTTAGAGATAGGGCAGTATATAAAGTTAAGGTTAGTTGTATAGAATCTGAGAGCAAGCAGCAAGAAGAAAAAGTGCTATTGGTTAGGCAGGATGATGTTGATCTGTGTGTAGCGTTTATTGAGTTTTTAGGGTCTGTGTCTCCTGAATTGGGTAGTTTGGGTCTTTCTTCTTTAGATGTTGTGAATTGTGATGTTGATGAAAAGGTGGTAGTAAAAACACGTCAAGCTCTAGAGAAGTATGATGAAATTAAGTTCTTCAAAGAAAATAGAGAAAAGTTTGCTGTTGCAGAAAGAAAGATAGGAGAAGGGAATAAGTTAAGATCAGCTCTTAAGATGTTTCTCGGCTTAGATAAATATAAAAATCAATCTCAAAAAACAGGTCTTCAAGAAAGGATAAGACCTATTGCTGAAGAGGAGGAAAAATATGTAATTAATGTTAGCTATATTTCGTCAGCGGGTAACTACTTAGAGGGGAAATATATTGTTGTTCAAGAATCTAATATAAGAATGATTAAAAATGACCCCTCTCTGATTATGGGTAAAGGAGAATATAATAAATTTTTAAGAGAGAGGCAAAAGGAGGCATTATTGCGCAAGAGGCAAGATTGCTTTAGTGCTGTAAATAAAATTATCGACTATGCAAATAAAAACAAAGATAACCTAGTCCTTTCAAGGAGTTGTGAGGAGTTAGATAAATTAATTGCTAATTTATTTGATCGCGTTGTCAGCAAAATTGAAAAAATTAAGGTAGTCGATGGTGAAGAGTGGGAGGTGATTGATAATTCCGTGTCATATATTTACGATCAATTAGAGAAGATTGTAAATAAGAATCAAAAAATTCTTGACTATTATAATTCTGAGAGCTTCTTCAAGGTTAAGGAAACTTGTAAATATTTAATGGATTCTCAGCAAGAATTTAATGAGTATATTAGCGAGAAAGCTCATTCTATCTCTAAACTTTTCGGTGTGCGAGTTGTCCGCAATCAGACAAAAAATGAAGATAGGTATAACTATATTCGCCCCTATAGAAAAACAATAACTCCCTTTACTGCAGAAGTTTCTAAAACCGTCTTCTCAAGTGCTGAGAATAACCCTCTAGAGTATATTGTTAAGCACTTTTATCCCAATAGATCCTCCTATCCAGAGCAAATTCAAAAACTTCACCATCTTGTAGAAGAGCTTGAAACTTTAAGAGATGCAAAGAGGATTATTGATAATTATAGATCTGACTATCAGCAATATCTAGGAGAAGTTCCGTCTTATGTTATCAAAGAGGATGAAGCAGGTTTCTATTCTCGTTTAGGATTTGCAAATCTTGATGAAAGTGTCCTTACGGTAGAGTATACTTTCACTTATACATCAGATGGGGGAATGGCTCAGCGGTCCTTTTCTGTTCCTATGACAGAAGAACTTATCATTGCTCTTATTGAAACATTGCAGAGCAAGCTTAGTGCTAAATCTTTTGCGGAAGAGCAGAGAAGATTGATGACGAGAAAACTGCGTGAGTTTATTAAAGAGCGCGATGATTTTACATGTTCTTACTGTGGCAATTCTACACATAAAGAACCAAATCTTCTTCTTGAAATCGATCATATCCTTCCTGTCGCCAAAGGTGGATATACAGTAGAGGATAATCTTCAGACTTTATGTTGGAAATGCAATCGATCAAAGAGTGATAAAATTCTGACTAAGTAGAAAATCTTCAGGGGAGGTGTCTACGGAATCTCCTCCGAAGAAAGAAAGGCGTTGAGCTGTTATATAGGGCACTGAAGCAAACCCCTACGCCACGCCACTGGCTGCAATGAAGGCTTGACCTGTCCCGCTCAGACGAAGGATCTCTCCGGCCTCAACAAAGGCTGATTCCCCCTGGACAAGCTCATACCCTCTATCGTCAGCGTTCAGATGAGCTTCACCAGAGGTGATGAGAACGATGCGTCCTCGATCAGAAGCGGGAAGGTCAATCCCGTCGCTATTCAACTCCGCCCTCCACAATGTGAAGGCCTGCTCGCGAGCATCGTAATGCCATAATCCGTTGCCCATATCGCGCGGCATGAGAACAGGCATCATGCCGGGGGTGAAAGTGACCGTTTTGACTAAAGCGGACGGGTCGATGTGTTTATGGGTCAAACCTCCGCGCAAGACATTGTCTGAGTTACCCAAAATCTCAACACCAGTCCCGCTCAGATAGGCATGCATCTGCCCTGGGCGTATGTGGATCGCCTCTCCTGGGGCGAGACGCTTGCGGTTGAGTAAGAGAGCAGCCAAGAGGGAAGGATCGGAAGGGAAATGCTGGTCGAGAAGGACAGCAGTGCGGGCAAAATCTCCCACAGGTCCTGGATCGTCTAGATGATCGACAGCCGCCACCACGACAGATGTCAATAGATCGGAACGCTCTTTATCCAAAATGAGGAAGTCAAGAAAGACCTGGGCAAGTCCTGCTGCCGCTTCGCGCTCTCGCAGAGGAGCGATGATCGGCTCTAAAATGGACAAGACCCCCAACTGATCGAAAAGATCCAATGTGAGATGTGGATCGCGGAAGCCAGCCAAAGCGTCAAAATCGCTGAGAGCAACGAGTAATTCCGGTTTATCCCACGGATCTTTAAACGTTCGATGCGCAGCATCTAAAGGAATATCGTCAGCATTTTCGCGGGCGAAACCTGCTTGAGCATCTGCGCGATTCGGGTGGGCTTGAAGGCTCAACGGGCGTGAGGCGGAGAGCAATTTAATCATGAACGGCAGACGCGGTTCATCGTCTTCACTAGCTCGCGCAGAGACCATAGATGGATGAGTGGCGATCAAATCGATCAGAGAACCCTCATCGGTTTCAGCTGAACCGGCGGGATGAGCGCCCAACCAATATTCAGCTAACGGCTCGTCGGAAGGATCGATATTGAGAATAGCGGGAATCGCATCGCGTGATCCCCAGTCGTAGCGCTTGATGGCGCCGCGCAGGATATGCATACCGCTCCTTATCGATCCTTGTCTTTGTGATGCCAATCAATCAGCATACGCGCCTTCTCGTTGAACACTCAATGACATAGGGGTATCACACGATTATGATTGATCGTCTATGGATGAAACACAGATAGATGACCCATACGACTCGCCATTGGATGCTGAACAGATCGCCGTACTGGAATTCGCCTGTGAACATATCCGTCCACATGAGGATCTCGTCAAGGAAAAATTTCACATATCGGTAATCCGCTACTACCAGATTCTCAACAGCTTGATCGATCATCCAGACGCCTATCGGCTCTATCCAACACTGATCAAAAGACTGACCGATCTTCGTGAGCAACGGCGCAGATCGCGCCGCGTCCGCTCCATGCCTCGCACTGTGTAGCGTTGAGCTTAGAGAAAAACGCTTGCACTCTGTGGGTGCGAGTGCTAAGAATGATTTAGCACTCGTCTATGAGGAGTGCTACACAATCGTCATGTGATAGTGAGGCGTAAGC
>JAEZYG010000084.1 GCA_023419175.1 Actinomycetes bacterium | reverse complement strand
GTTGAAGCTAGAGCATTATGTCTCAGCAGGTTTGGATTGACGGCAGATCACCTCATTGCGAACGTGGGGCATCAGCGTATCCGCATCCACCTCAAAGCCGGTCATGAGACGAATTTGGTCGACAGCTTGATGAACCAATAGATCGATGCCGTCCAGATGAGCCACTTTCTCCTCCTCAGCCACCGCATTCAACATAGATGGGTAGAAGGAGTAGACCAGTTCGAAAACGGCATCCGACGATTGAACTGCTTGAGAGGCAAATTCTCGACTATGGCGGGTGGGGATCGTCGAAATCAACAGATCTGTATGACCTGTCAGGTCATGTGCTGTACAGATAGTGACCTCAACATTGAGAACCTTAGCTAGAGGAGAAAGAACGCGTGCGGCCTTATCGGTATCTCGTGCCACTATGGTCACGTGACGAGCTCCCAGAGAGGAGACGGCAGCTAGAGCACTGCGTGCAGTCGCTCCATTTCCCACGATGGCAGCCGTATCTATCCGATCGATTCCAAGGGAGTGGATCGCTGCAATCATACCGCTCACATCGGTGTTATATAAGCTGAGATCATCCTCGATGACAACGGTATTTGCTGCTTGAAGGAGGGTGACGATCGGATCGCCTTTTCCCCATGAAACCACCGCCTGTTTATGAGGAGCTGTCACGCTCAGACCTGCCCACGAAGACGAATGAATCGTCGAGAGAAAATCATCCAGCTTGTCCGAAGTGACCTCAATCGCGTCATAACGGTAGCGATCTTCGATACCTGCCAGACGATAGGCGAGACGGTGAATGAAAGGGGAGAGAGAATGGGCGATCGGTGAACCGATGACAGCACACTGAACAAGCTGGGGCATCTGTGTCCTTAAGGGAGATTTTTCTGGCAAGCTTTCTTACAGCGTAATGGTCATCTATGAGGAGAAGCGATGGAGACAGCAAATCCCTTCCGTGAGCAGCTATGGGAAACCGTTGAAGGATATGAATTCAGCGACATCACATACCATCGAGCCAAAGATGTCGCTGCCGTCAGAATCGGTATCAACCGTCCAGAGGTGCGCAATGCCTTCCGTCCGCATACGGTAGACGAACTCCTCCTCGCTTTTGAAGATGCCCGTCAACGAGCCGATATCGGCTGTATTCTGCTGACGGGTAACGGCCCGAGTCCGCGCGATCAAGGCTGGGCGTTTTGTTCCGGAGGGGATCAAAGGATTCGCGGGAAAGCGGGATATCAATACGCTTCAGGCGTCACCAGTGAAACTATCGATAGAGCTCGTGCTGGACGTCTGCATATTCTCGATGTTCAACGAGCGATCCGCTTCATGCCCAAGGTTGTGATCGCTCTTGTCAGCGGTTGGGCGGCAGGTGGAGGACATTCCCTTCATGTGACCTGTGATCTGTCGATCGCTTCGCGTCAATACGCCCGTTTCAAGCAGACGGATGCCGATGTCGCCAGTTTTGATGGTGGATATGGATCTGCCTATCTCGCCCGTCAGGTAGGACAGAAATTCGCTCGTGAAATCTTCTTCCTCGGCGAAACCTATGACGCTGACGATGCCTATCGCATGGGAATGGTCAATAAAGTGGTCGATCATGCTGAGTTGGAAGATTGCGGATTGGAATGGGCTCGCAAGATTTGTGGCAAATCTCCAACTGCCCAACGAATGCTCAAATACGCCTTCAATCTGGCAGATGATGGTCTTATGGGACAGCAACTTTTCGCCGGGGAAGCCACCCGCCTGGCCTATATGAGCGATGAGGCTATCGAAGGACGTGATTCTTTCTTGGAGAAACGCGATCCAGATTGGTCGCAATTCCCCTACTATTACTGAGTGCTATTCATCTGCTTGTCGCTCAAAGAGATAGCTATTGTCTAGAACGAAATATGATGAAAGTGGATACCTTCCCTTATCGCTAGATGGTGAAGATATCCACAATTCGTAGAGATAGTGCATTCATCGGTGTATGAGGTGAGACAATGGACACTATGTCTGGCTCCAAAGAAGATCTTGAAGGCGATATCAACCGTCGCGCTACCCATATTCTTGCGGTTGCTCAAGATATGGCCGATCAGATCCGTGCTGAAGCTGATGACTATGCCATGCGACGTAGACGTGAAGCAGATGAAGCCAATGTCGATATCGAAAGACTTCATGCTGAAGCTGAACGCGCCTATGAAAAAGCCGCCCATAGTAGAGCTGAAGCTGAGCGCATACAGATTGAAGCGAGAGCTCAAGCTGAACATCGTCTAGACGAAGCGTTGAATCAGGCTCAACAGATCACCTCTGGAGCTGAAATTCAGGCGAATCAAACTATAGAAGATGCCTTAGCTGAAGCGGAGAAAATCCGTCAGTCAGCTCAGGCGAAAGCCGCTCAACTCGACGTGGAAACCCAGGCGTCTCTTCGTGCTCTCACCATCGAAACACGCGAAGAATGCGCCCAGATGCGCAGTGAAGCGCACAGCTATCGAGATCAGATCGTTGCAAAGGCAGATACCGTACTTTCCGATGCGAAACGCGATGCCAAAGAGCAGATCGAGCGCGCTCGCCAAGAGGCGAGTGACCATCTCGATGCGATCAGGAAGGAAGCGGCGACAATCCGTCAAGAAGCTAGTGATCTCTATCAGAAGTCCGCGCATGAAAGCGAGGAGATGATCGTCCAGGCTAAGGAGGAAGCTCAGCGCACTCGTGACGACGCCGCCCAGCGCTATCAACAGATCACCAC
>JAEZYG010000062.1 GCA_023419175.1 Actinomycetes bacterium | reverse complement strand
GCATTGAGCCCATCCAAAAACTCAAGACCCAGCATCTGGGTTCGAAAAATCCGCGACTGCATACCGATGAAGTATTGATCGCTTTGTCCATGAGCGCTAGCACCAATCCAACAGCTCAAGCAGCTCTCGATCAATTGGTCAATCTGCGCGGATGCGATGTACACACCACTACGATTCTGGGATCGGTCGATACGGCAATCTTCAGGAATCTGGGGATCCATGTAACCAGCGAGCCGATCTTCCAATCGAATAGCTTGTATAAGAAGAACTGATTTCTTCGCTTATACATACGGGTGTCTATCGCTGACAGCGATAGACACCCATTGATCTTTCACGAATAAAAAATTAGTAGCGCGGAATATTGCGCACCTGTTCAAGGCGCTCAGCTAGCAACTCAGCTAGTTCATCGCGTGAACGACGTTCCAGCAACATATCCCAATGTGTTCGAACGGGCTTATTTTCCTTTTGCTCAGGTTCAGTCCCATCGCTACGTGAGGCCACCTGTCCACAGCGCGGACATTCCCATTCGGCTGGCAGTTCAGCTTCGACAGAGAAAGCGATATCGAAATGATGTCCTTGAGGGCAGTCAAAACCGAGAATATGACGAGCTGCAAACTCGATTCCCTCTTCGTCTTCAAAACTTTTAGCTCCTAAGCCCACACCGCGCAAAGCTCGATCAGCCATCCTGGCCTCCCTCCTTGGATTGACGATAACTATGCACGATCGTCAATAACCAGACTAGCCCATAAAAAATCCTCATCGGCCATATGTCACCGATGGATCTCTATGGCAAAACGTCCCCTTTCTTCTTAGGTGATACTAAACTGTGCCGATGTGACGCAAATCCTATCTATACAGTCATCGGTCAGCTACGGATATGTTGGCAATAGTGCCGCCTGTTTCGCTCTCCAACGCAGCGGACATGAAACTTTGCCGGTCTATACCGTCTGCTTTTCCAATCACACCGGCTATGAGACCACACGAGGACCGATCATCGCCGCCGAGGATATACGTCAAATTCTTCTCGGAATCGATGAGCGATCCGCTTTGGATACCACCGACGCTCTTCTCGCTGGCTATCTGGGCTCTGCTGAGATCGGACAGGTCATTTGCGAAACAGTCGATATTCTCAGACAGCGCAATCCCAAAGCTATCTTCTGCTGTGATCCGGTGATGGGGGATAGCCATGAAGGTTTCTACACGCCTATCGAGGTGCGTGAACAGATACGCGATAAAGCAATTCCTCGAGCGACGATTACTACCCCTAACCTTTTTGAACTCGAATATCTCAGTCATGGACGTCGTCTAGAAAAATTGGAGAACGTTTTAGATGCCATGGCTCAGCTCAGAGATAGAGGGCCGAAAATCGTTTTGACCACTTCGGTAGTAACTCCCGAGATGGATCCGTCCACTATCTGCATGATCGCTCAAGACGACCAGGGAAGTTGGATAGTCACAACTCCTAAAATTCACAGAACCTTTACGGGTTCAGGAGATCTCACCTCGGCGACCTTCCTCTCTGCCCATCTGCGAGGGATGGATCTTCAACAGGCCTGTTCCCATACCGCATCAGTGCTCTATTCCCTCTTGAGAGCTACCGACGAGATGGGCAGAGATGAATTGGCTCTCATCCAAGCCCAAGATCAACTTATCAATCCCACATACCGTTTCCAGGCAGAAAAAATCTCCTAATCCTCAACAAGAAGCGGCAGGAAAATCCTGCCGCTTCTTTATTTCTACAAATCTTGTTTCCTTTTATCCGTGAAATTGCTCGATATGGGCACCCAAACGATTCAGGCGGGTGGGTAAATCCTCATATCCTCGGTTAATGACATAGACATCGCGCAATACCGAATCCTCTCGTCCAGCCAACATAGCCAAGAGGACACAGACGGCAGGACGCAAAGCTGGGGGAGAGACCATATCGCGTCCATGCCAACCAGTCGGGCCTTTCACGATCAAGCGGTGAGGATCGAGAAGCTGAATATCAGCTCCCAGCTTCGTCAATTCCAGAAGATGGATACTGCGATTCTCGTAGACCCAGTCGTGGATCATCGTTTGTCCATGCGCTTGAGCAGCGATCAGCGTAAAGAAGGGAAGATTGTCGATATTAAGACCGGGGAAGGGGAGTGGGTGGATCTTATCGATGGGAGCTTTTAGATCAGATGGTTTGACTTCGATATCGACAAGACGGGTAAATCCATTCCCAGAACGGTATTCGGAGCCGATTGAATAATTCAATCCCATCTCTGTCAAAATGCTCAATTCGATTTCGAGGAATTCGATGGGTGCTCGTGTGATCGTCAGCGATGAATTCGTCACGATAGCGGCCGTGATAAGACTCATCGCTTCGATAGGATCTTCAGAAATCGTATAGGTCACATCGGCTTCAAGATGTTCTTTGCCTTCAATGGTTAACGTCGTCGTTCCCACACCGTCAATATCTACTCCCAGCATCTGCAAATAGACGCATAGATCTTGAACCATGTAATTGGGAGATGCATTGCGAATGACAGTTACTCCAGGAGTCATCGCTGCTGCCATGATGGCATTCTCAGTTACAGTATCGCCACGTTCGGTCAAAACAACCTGACGAGAATTCTGTGTGCAGGGATTTTTCACAGCATGGTAGACGTTATTGCTCGCCTCAACACTCAAACCGAAATGGCGCAGGGATTGCAGATGAGGTTGAACGGTTCGCGCTCCCAACTGACATCCCCCCGCATAGGGAAGTTCAAATTGCGAAGAAAAATGCATGAAAGGAGCCAAGAACATGATGATCGAGCGCGTACGGCGCGCCGCTTCGATATTCAAACTGCTCAAATCGAGCTCTTCAGGTCTCTCAATGGTTAAATCGCTGAGATCATCCGACCATCTCGTAGATACCCCTATAGAATTCAGTACCTCGATAAGACGATTGACCTCCTCGATATGAGCGATTCCACGCAGGACAGTTCGTCCGCGATTCATTACCGAGGCGCATAGCAAAGCCACCGCTGCATTCTTGGATGAACGAGTCTTTATCGAACCGCTCAAATGGGTATTTCCACTGATGCGTAGATTCATCGCAGCGCGATTCCCAGGGGAGATCAGCGATGCATCCAAAACCGCCGCAATGCGATTGATCATCTCAAGAGAAAGATTTTGATTACCCGACTCGATACGATGAATAGCGCTTTGAGAGGTAGCTAACAGCTCTCCTAGCTGAGCTTGGGAAAGCCCATGCTGTTTGCGCGCATCACGGATCAAACGTCCAATACTTGCAGGTGAAGTCGCTTCGCTCACCCGCCAACAATAACTCATATGTGAGATAACAGCAATGGTCTCGGTCGATAAAATACGCTGACAGCGTTCAAAATCACTGTTCGTCTTACCCCATGAAAGCTATGCAATAGACTTCAGACCATGAGCGCAGATTTTGACGTTGTCGTCCTCGGCGCAGGACCTGGCGGATATGTCGCCGCCATTCGCGCCGCACAGCTTGGTTTGAAAACCGCCATCATCGAAAAGCAATGGTGGGGAGGCGTATGTCTCAATGTCGGATGCATTCCGACAAAATCTCTTCTTCGCAATGCGGAAATCGCCCATATCGTCACCAAACAAGCCGACACCTACGGCATCAGCGGGAATATCTCCGTCGATTTCACGAAGGCTTTCACCCGCAGCCGCTCGGTCAGCGATCGTATGGTCAAAGGCATTCACTTCTTGATGAAGAAGAATAAGATCACTGAATTCAACGGGTGGGGAACTTTCATCGATGCCCATACCATCAGCGTTGAGGCTGACGATGGTAGCCGTCAACAAGTCACCTTCGACAATTGCATCATCGCCGTCGGCGCCACCGCCAAGATGCTTCCTGGCACGAAGAAATCTGCCAATGTCGTCACCTATCAAGAGATGATCATGTCGCAGACTTTACCCAAGTCGATCATCATCGGTGGCTCGGGTGCGATTGGGACGGAATTCGCCTATGTTCTCAACGCCTATGGCGTCGATGTCACTATCGTGGAATATCTTGATCGCATGGTTCCCACAGAGGATCGCGAGATCTCTGCTGAGCTCATGAAGGAATATAAGAAGCTCGGTATCACCGTCATGACCTCAACTGCGGTCAAGAGTGTAGAAGATACCGGCTCGTCTGTACGCGTCACCGTCGAACCAGCTCAAGGCGGAAGTCCACAGATCCTAGAGGCCGATAAGATGCTTCAGGCTATGGGATTTGCCCCTCGCCTCGACGGATACGGCTTGGAAAAGCTGGGTATTGAGCTTAGCGATAGGGGAGCGATCGCCATCGACGATTATTGCCGGACAAATATTGAAGGCATCTATGCGATCGGTGACGTGACCGCCAAGATGATGCTCGCTCATACCGCCGAAGCTCAAGGTGTTGTCGCCGCTGAAACCATCAAGGGCGTTGAGACCATGCCTGTCAACTACGCGATGATTCCGCGAGCTACCTATTGCCAACCTCAGATTGGCAGTTTTGGACTTTCTGAACAGCAAGCAAAAGATGCTGGCTACGAGGTTAAGGTTTCCAAATTCCCCTTTGCCGCTAACGGTAAAGCGTGGGGATTGGGTGAGGCTGTCGGTTTCGTCAAAGTCGTAGCTGACGCTCGTTATAACGAGATTCTTGGGCTCTCGATGATCGGTCCTGATGTGACCGAATTGTTGCCCGAGCTTCAACTCGCTCAGCAATGGGATCTGACAGCAGATGAGGTGGCGCGAGTCGTCCATGCTCATCCCACCTTGTCCGAAGCGTTGAAAGAGGCGGTTGAAGGCATTAGCGGCCATATGATCAACTTTTAAAACGATGAGGCGGGAAGGAATACCTTCCCGCCTTTCAGTTTCCATATTCTTTTTATTCTGTCTACTATCTATGGCACTCTTGAGGGGTTCGCTATATGCGAGCTACTGCCAATTCCTTAGACGAAATCGTCGCATCTAGGAGCATGATGTCTTCACCGTCTACTTTGTCCACTCACCTTGGACGCCCTACAGCAATCGCTATTAAATTCCTTGTATTTGCCGCAGTGGCATGGGTGGCTCTTCAAGTCTCGATGAAGGTTTCGGGGATCTTATTGTCCGTCCTCGTCGCCATCATCCTTTCATCTCTTCTCGCCCCTGCTGTTAACTGGCTTCACAAGAAATGGCCGATCAACCGCTATATCATCGCTATTGCGGTATTGCTTGTAGTCTTTTTCGCTATTGGCGGAATTATGGCTTTAGCGGCTGGGGTTCTTATCAATGGTTCAGACGATTTAGTCAACGGTATCGTTCGAGGTTTGAAACATTTAGAGACGTGGCTTACAGACGGGCCTTTCAATATCGATATGCCAGGTGTACAAGCGATGACCGATTCTGTGATCGCATGGGTGACGGGAAATTCTCAAAAGATCGCCTCCGGGGTTCTCGCAGCGTCGGGTTCGATCTCATCCTTCCTCGGTTTAGCAGCCATCACGTTGATGACGACTCTTTTCTTCATCGCAGACGGACATTCCATCGCCAGCTGGTTCTTGCGCTTCGCGCCTGCCGATAAGCGCGCAGATGCCAAGAAAGCCGCTTTGCGCGCATGGCATTCGTTAACCTTCTATGCCCGTTCACAGATCTTGGTAGCCGGTGTAGATGCAATCGGTATCGCTGTAGGAGCTTTGATTCTCGGAGTTCCTTTCGTCTTACCTATCGGTGTTCTGGTCTTTTTCGCCTCCTTCATTCCCATCGTCGGTGCTCTCTTCTCGGGTGCTGTAGCGGTTCTTGTCGCCTTGGCTTTTGGTGGACCTATCAAGGCCATTTTAATGTTGCTGGTGATCTTGATCGTCCAGCAGTTGGAAAGCAATGTCTGGTCACCCATTTTGCTCGGTGGAGCGGTTCAAGTTCACCCGTGGGCTATCTTCATCGGCGTTTCATGTGGCACCTATCTGATGGGTATGCTCGGTGCTTTATTGGCTGTGCCTGTCATGGCCTCAATCAATTCAGCATTCTTCTCAACAGAAGATCCTGAGGAGAAGAGAAAGAAGAAAAGCCAAAAACCACGTTGGTGGCCTTTCGGTAAGAAGGATAGCTAATTTGATACTGAGTGGTGGAGATAAATCTCCACCACTTTTCTTTTAAAGCAATAGCATTCTTCACATATCTGATGCCATCACGGAACTCTCTTTTTCATAGGAGAGAGCGAGGGGAGGATCCTTTAATGATTTGAATTCACTAAGAGGGGAGAGGAGAATCCACCCAGCACGAATTCTTGCATTCTACATAGGCTTGCCCCGCAGATAATTGAGCAATCTGCTGGCGAGCATCGGCGATACTCTCATCGCTATCGTCTATACAGACGATTATTTCAACACGATCAGCATGATATATCACGTCTGCAACCTGATAATGGGAACGCAATATGGTCTCCAAGCGGGCAGCCATCTGATAATCAGCATAGATCGACAGGAGAGCCATATGCTTACGAAGCTTAAATGGTGTGGCATCGAGTGTGGCTACAGCTGTTTCAGAATAAGCCTGAACAAGTCCACCAGCTCCCAATTTGATACCACCGAAATACCTCACGACTGTTAAAACAGTATCGGAGATATGAAAAGATCCATGACGTCGGGCTACTAAAGCCTTGAGAATCGGCATTCCTGCAGTACCGGCAGGTTCACCATCATCGCTGGAGCGCTGGATCGTTTGTCTCGGCGAACAGGTAAATGCGTGGCAGACATGACGGGCATCGCGATGCGATGAGCGAATCGTAGAAATAAAATCTCTTGCATCGTCTTCGTTATCCGCATAGGCAAGATAGCCGATGAATCGGGATCGCTTAATCTCGATTTCTACAGGATCTGTGGTACATCCAGGAATGAGATAGGCGCAGGTCACTCTGTGAGCTTAGTAGCTTTTCTGGAGAGGACATAGTGCGTAAAGATGCACCGTATAGATGTTTGTCCGATAAGCTACATTATGACAAAACATCTCTTTCTTTGAGCACCACGCCTCTTTATTCTCATCCTCTCTCCTCAGTTAGATCTGCCAGGCATAGCTGGTGAAGCGCTCAGCAATATCATCGCTCTTTAGATCGGATGACAATAAAGCCATCAATAAGAGACGAGCTTTCAACGGAGGCAATATGCCAGCACTGATAATTCCAGCCGGCAAGAGATCTTTTTCACTTCCTGGATAGCCATAGGTCTGTTCCAAAATAGGACCCTCTCCTGTCCTCGATGCGATGACAACAGGAATCTGCGAAGCTAAAGCTTTGAGGGCTTCAGCCTGACGCGATGTCGTATGCCCAGAGCCGACTCCTGCAACCACCACACCGCGATAGCCATAAGACGGGAGATCAGCTAAATAGCTAAGCGGCTCATCTAAGGAGATCTGAATTAAAGCGACTTGAGCACAGTCCTGCTTCCAGTGAAGATCACTTAGTAAATATCGTTCATAAGGCTTATGCAGATGAACGCGTCCTTCAGCGATCAATCCCACTTTTCCCCAATTGGACGAGACGAAGGTAGAAGTCAACATCGTATGGGATTTATGGACATATCGAGCACGGTGTATCTCATCGTTAGCGACTACTAAAACACCTTGTCCACGAGCTTTTGAATCGACTGCTACCAAGGCAGCCCCGTAGAGATTGGCAGGTCCGTCCGCTCCAAGAGACGAAGGATGTCTCATCGCTCCGGTAACGATGAAGGGTTCTGGTCTATCCCAGAGAAGATCGAGAAGAAAAGAAAATTCTTCGATGGTATCGGTCCCCTGAGTGAGAATGATGCCAGACGATCCCTCGTCGATACAGCGTCGAGCCAGATCAACAAGGTGGAGAGCGTCTGTCCACATGAGTTCCACGGATGGTTTTTGACTGAATTGAACGAAACTCACCTGAGCAATCGTCGCCAGTTGAGGGATCGCTTGAATCAATTCTTCAGCATTCATCTGCGGGGTGACTCCCCCATTCCCATCGTGGACGCTGGCAATCGTCCCCCCAGTCGCAAAATAGCTCAGATGAGGCAATAAGGAATTCCCCACGTCAAATGCCTTTCATTCAGCAGGACATAAACGGTGCGCCGCGTTCCGTAGAACACAGCGCACCATATGTAGTAGATCAGTTCTCAGTAGACGTATCGACAGCTTCAGCAGCCTTGTGGACGGCGTCATTGAGATCTTCACTGACATTATTTACATGCTCACTTGCGGTTTCGCCTACCTTCTCCACACGTTCGGCAGCCTCTTCACGAGCCAGATTGAAACTTTCTTTCATCTTGGTGAAAGAATCCGACAGGTCACTGCTGATCTTGGAGAACTTCTCATCGAGATCGCTATCTTCATATTTCGCCTTCACCGTCTGGGAAAGATCGTGATAGCGCTCAGTCAATCCTTGAGTAAAGGAATGGAATTTTTCGTCCAGTTCGGATTGCTCAATGCGATCGCTGATCGTCGAGGTGACTTCGCTACAACGCTCAGCCGCTTCTTTGCCGAAAGCGCTCAGTCTCTCTTCAATCTCAGCATCAGCATATTTTTCCTTAACTGAATCGATAAAGGAGGTCATAGAATCCTGAACATCTTTCGCCATCTGCTGAAGTTTTTCCTGCAAATCCATGAAATTTCTCCCATCTGTGATGATGTATCCAGGTTAGCGAATCATTCCAATCCAGGGTTACAAACAAAGAATTTCTATTTAAACGATGTTTCCAGATCACACTATCGTCATCGACAACGCTCTATCGCCGCATGGATACGCTTCGCCGATACCGTCTGATATGTCCCCAGACGTTGAGCAAAGGTTTGAACAGTCAATTCCTCGATCATAAAGGCGATATCGTCCACCTCATCAGGGAGACGCCCCTCAGGAAAAGAGCTTGTCAGATCATCATAACTATCCCATAGGTTATCAATCATCTCACCAAGGCGCGCTTCTCGTTGCGGATCATTCATCGACATCTTTATTCGCTCACCGGCGGCTTTCAGATATCGAGGGATCTGATCGAACCACGGATCTCGGATAAAAGCGATATATCCGTCAAAAACCAAATCGCAGGTATGTTGATAGATTTCCTGCCCGATCTGCGTGGTGGAAAGAGCTTTTAGATCCATATGCAAACGTGAGATCTCGGCAGATATGGCAACGATCTGTCTCATAGTATCGGCTTGTTCTTGGCGTACATCGACAGCGAGTTTCTCATAGGAACTCTCGTCGTAAATGTCTAAGCCGAGGGATTTATTGGCACATCTTTCCACCGCTTTCAGACGAGCATCTGCCAATAAAGCCTCCAGATTCCCATAGCAGCTGGCAGATAAAGCTAACTTATCTCGAGCCGACAGATGAGCGAGAACCCAACGCGAAGGATCGGGATTGGTCAAGGTCAGCAGACGACGCACCCCCCACCTGTGGGTCATCTGCTGAACCTGTTGAGATTCTGTAAGGATCAATCGGACGCTGTCGCCCTGATCGGTCAATGCTGGATAACCGATCGTCCTTGTCTGTTTCGTCACCACATCAACATGGGGATCAATCGTGCCGAAAACCCATGAGCGAGCACGGACGGAATCAGTCGATGCAGAGGTGATCGCATCGCGCATCCGCATCATCAAATCCGATTTCAGTTTCTCAAGATCCTTGCCAAAATATCTTCTATCTCCATCATGGACGATATATCCCATATGCAGATAGTCGGGGATCTTTTCGGGTTGCCAGCAACTATCGTCCACCGTGATACCACTAATCGCTCGTAGAGCTCTTGCCAATTCCTGCCAAAAGAAACGGTGGTGATCTTCACCATTATCTTCCAACCATTGAAGAGCCTTATCGGCATGATCTGGAATAGGCACAAACGATGTACGAACCTCTTTAGGCAAGGTACGCATCAAAGCGATAGCCCGTTGACGCCTCATCCCCGGTACATGCCAACTGAAAAGCTGAGGGCTAAGCCGATTCAAGGCTTCAAGGGGAAGATGGACGCATGCTCCATCACGCTCATGTCCAGGCTCAAAGATATAGTCGATCGGATAGGAATCCTCAGCTTGGAAACGATCTGGAAAATCCTCACGTGTGGCATGAATTTGGTCAGGTGAGGCAAAGATATCCATCTCGATTGTGAATTGGGAAGGATCATCGAGTGTCGATAGCCATTTCTCACACGAAGCTCCCGAGACGACATGAGAGGGAAGAAGTCGATCGTAGAAACGGAAAATCGCCTCATCATCGATCAGAAGAGAGCTCGCTCGTGAACGATCAGCCAATTCTTCCGCCTGCTCAATCATTGAACGGTTCTTCTCACAAAGATCACGGACAAAAGCGCGTCGCGGTTTCCAGCGTCCTCCTACCAAGGCTTCTCGTATAAAGATCTCTCTCGCAACTACTGGATCGATGCGGGCATAGTTCACTCGGTGATCGCATCGAATCGGCACACCATATAAGGTGGATCGTTCATAAGCGATCACACTCGAAGTCGATTGCGACCATTGAGCAGGAGAATAGCTCCGTTTGAGCAGATCGCCAGCCAGTTGCTCAACCCATGTTGCATCGATAGCGGCGCAATGACGCGCCCACAGACGCGTGGTATCAACCATCTCAACAGCCATCACCATCTGGACATGACGCTTCGCCAAGACAGAACCTGGCTGAATGGAAAAACGAGATGAACGCGCACCCATATATTCCGTTATGGATGTAGAATTTTTCCTCTTTTTTCCACTGTGTGGCCGTGTTATCTGAACACCGATATGGCTGAGTAGACCGCTGAGGACACAGATGAGAATATCGTCCTCGCTACCTGAAGAGGAGTCGGGATCCATCGATAGATCACGACAGATCTGTTCGAGTTGGGAACGTAGATCACACCATTCGCGATAACGGCGATAATTCAAATATTCCCTGATACATCTCTTGCGCATCTGGTTATGGGATTCACGTGTGCGGATCGCATCCAAATAACTCCATAGACGCAAGATGACAGCGATATCACCTGCTGGATCGATATTCTCCTCTCCCCCATGATTCATGGCATAGCGCAAAGATTTCGATGTATGGACGGTATGTCGGGCCGGCTGATGACTCCAAGTCGCCACAGCACTTTCACCAGGTGATACTTGGGGCGAGATAGAATCTTTTTTCCCATGAAGCGAATCGATAGCCTTCTCAAGTGCACTATCAGTGAAGAAACGGCGATGTAATTGGTCGGCTTGATCTGCCTGTTCTGGACGTTCACGAATATCTTGTATGGACAGGAAGGAAACGATTGTCAATATCGGTTTCAATACCGATCGCCTATGGGCTTCGATCACCATGCGCGATAGACGAGGATCGATAGGGAAAGCGGCGATCGTACTACCGATCTTGCTCAAGACCACATCCCCTTGAGAGCGTGCAGATGTCGTTTTCAAAGCATGAAGCTCGGTCAATAAACGTTTGGCATCTCGGATATGAGCCGGATCAGGAGGATCAATGAACCCAAAATCTTCAATTGCTCCCAGACGGGCATGAGCCATCGCCAAAAGCACAGATGCCAGATTCGTCCGCTTGATTTCAGGATCGGTATAGATAGGACGCGATAAAAAATCCTCCTCGGAATACAGACGAATACAAATGCCTGGTCCGAGGCGTCCGCATCGTCCCGCTCGCTGATTGGCTGAGGCTTGAGAAATCACTTCAATCGGTAGACGCTGCACCTTCGTCCGCGCTGAATAACGCGAAATCCTCGCCTGCCCCGTATCGACAACATAGCGAATCGAAGGGACAGTGACCGATGTCTCAGCAATATTGGTTGAGACGATAATTCGCCGTTGACTATGAGGTTCAAAGATACGCTGTTGGCTTTGAGCGTTGAGACGCGAATGAAGAGGCAAGATTTCGCAATCGTAATGGCGTTGGGAGAGAGCATCTATCGCCTCATGAATTTGGCGCTCCCCAGGACAAAAAACGAGGATATCTCCGACTCCTTCGCCCATCAGCTCATCAACAGCATCGGCAATCGCCTCTGGCTGATCTTGGGAATCGATGCTCTCATCACGATAGCGAATCTCAACAGGATAGGTGCGACCTTCCACCTGGACGATAGGAGCTTGGTCGAAATAATCGGAGAATCGTTGAGTATCGATCGTTGCCGAAGTGATGATAACTTTAAGATCTTTACGTCTTTTTAGAAGAGATTTAAGATATCCCAATAAGAAATCAATCGTCAAAGAACGTTCATGAGCCTCATCGATAATGATGGTGTCATAGCGTCGCAGATCCCTATCGTGAGAAATCTCAGCAAGCAAGATACCGTCGGTCATCACCTTGATCGCCGTAGAGCGAGTGACCTTTTTAGAAAAGCGCACCTGATAGCCGACATATTCACCGAGAGAGGTTTTCAACTCTGCGGCGATACGCTGAGCGACACTTCGTGCAGCAATCCTTCTCGGTTGAGTGTGACCTATTCTTTTTCGCCCAAGTTGATAGCAGATTTTAGGGATCTGGGTAGTCTTGCCAGAGCCGGTATCTCCTGCGATGACGACGACTTGGTGAGCCGAGATGAGATCAGCGATCTGGCCGATATGGTTGGTGATCGGTAAAGCGGGATCGTAGGTAATATCGACAGCAACCATGATCGTCCACTTTAAAAGATCAGCGGACACAATAAAAGAGACCTTGCAGAAGAAAGTAAAAATCGATCTGCAAGGCCTCTGGACGATATCAATCCTGACTCTTCAGTTGGTCTTTACCCCAGGCGATGAGTTGTGCGATCTGCTTTTTGCGTATCTCATATCCCCATACCGCAGTCTTGGCTAAAGCCTCAGTGATAATCGAAGAATCCATCTTGGAAGTTCCCATCAGACGATCGGGGAAATGGATCGGAACTTCGCTGACCACTCCCCCAGCAGCCAATACTCGTCTGGTCATATCGATCTGGAAGCTATAGCCTTTTGACTCCACACCATCGAGATCGATCTTTTTCAGTATGGAGGTGCGATAGGCGTTATATCCTCCCGTAGCATCTCGAACGGGAAGATCCATCGCTACTTGAATCCAGATATTCGCAGCACGGCTGAGCAGTTCACGCGGTTTGGTCTGATCGGTTGTTCCGCCCTTCATCCACCGCGAGCCTTTCACCATATCAGCCGGCTTGGAGCGCAATTCGTCCAGCAGACGAGGAAGCAACTCAGGCTCATGGGAACCGTCTGCATCCATCTCGATGACAACGTCGTAGTCGAATTCCAAAGCAAATTTGAAACCTTCAATATATGCTGCAGCCAGTCCGCCTTTCCCCGGACGGTGACGCACATGGACGTGCTTATCGTTGGCGGCCATCTTGTCGGCAATCTGCCCTGTTCCATCGGGAGAATTATCGTCAACGATCAAACAATGCGCTTGCGGTAAAGCAACACGGGCACGGTTGACAATATGCTCGATATTTTCTGCCTCGTTATACGTCGGTGTGATGATGAGGATCTTGTCGAGCGATTCATAAGATTCTGCCATGGAACCTTAGTCTAATAGCGCTTAGAGCAGAATGAAGTAACGGCAGCACACCTGCTGACGCTATCGCCATTTCTATAAGGCGTCCGTAGCGGGCAGCTGGTGAAATAGAGGAGCGTAAAGGTAGAGTCACCGTAGTCACAGCGGAGCGCTCAGGTTCAGAGATAGTGCGTACTCGTCCACGCGCTGAAATCAAGCCGGAATAGGAATTGGTGGTAGCGATGACGATCTCTCGACGCAATTCCTTCGCTCTCGCTCGCGTGATTGCAAATTGCTGTACTGGCTGAGATGTATCGCTATAGGTTGCATTATTCGATTGGACGATCAATAACTGCGCCCCGTTGTTCACCGTATCGTAGACGGTGGAGTCAAAGGCAAGCTCGTAACAGATGATCGGTCCGAGAATGAAATGAAAAAGTCCATAGCTGACTTTCATCGCTCCAGGTTGATCTCCTGGAACTGTTTGAAGACCGACTTGACGAGCTTGAGGCCATAGGGCGAAAACCATATCTTTCATGGGCGTATATTCCCCGAAAGGAACAGCATTGCGCTTGTCATATCGAGCAGTGACCTGCTTATCTGGACGCCACCACAATGCGCTCGTCTGTCGCTGCCCTTCTCCTGGCCCTCTCATCACAGCACCAACCAAAATGGGGATATTTCCTAGCCGTGCAGCAAAATCAATATCGCTATAGGTGACAGAATCGGTACGCGGATCATCATCTGCCGCATTTTCAGGCCAGGCGATGACATCGGGATAGGAGATCATTCCCGTCTTAGCTCGAGCGATCAATTCGATCGTAGAGGATAGGTGATTATTCGTCACCGAACGGGCATATCCATCCCAATGACTTCCGTGGCTACGATCGATATTTCCCTGGACGATACCCACAGTAATTCGATCTGGCGGTTCTCCTACCGGCATCCATGCCATGAGCGTTCCGGTAGCAAACAAAGCGATTGTCACCATGATGACAACTTTGATTCGATTGCGCGTCTCATCTTCATTGAGCGCAGGCCAGCGCCATCGTCGAGATGGGGCAAGGCGAGAGCAGAAAAAACTTTTCACATCTGATACTGATGGTGAGCGTCGAGAAGCCTCAAGAGCCGATTGGGGAACTGCCCTTAAAAAGATCCAGGCTCCTAATGAGCCTAAAAATGCGATGAGAAATCCCACACCTGAGGTCGAGATGAGCCACAGGTAATTTCCTAGAGGTTGATCGACACTCGTATAGCCTAAACGTGTCCATGCAAATCCGCCGAACGGAAAGCGCTGCATGGCATATTCCATCGAAATCCATGAAGCAGCCGTCCATATCGGCCAGCAGCGAACGCGTAGAAGCTCTCCTTGCAGGATCGCTAAAAGAGATGTCCACATAGACATAGCCAGGATCGACACAATCGCTATAAGCCAGTGGACGGTAGCGAGATAGGAGATCGTGACGAGGAAATATCCCACACCGAACAGATATCCTCTACATAGACGGCTCAACCGTGTCGGGCTATGCCATATGACGACGACAAAGATTCCAACCGCCATGATGGCGAGCAACCATAAATAATAGGGAGCGTAGGCTACCCCCAAACTCGCACCGGCAAGAATGCAGATCACCACACTGCCAAGCGGATGGGAAATCCAGCGTTCTAAGGAGGCGATCACGTCTCAATCCACGAGTGGACGATGGCTAAAAATCGTACGCAAGACGATAGTGGTGACGGTATTGACAGCCAACTCACGACGTATTTTATTGAGCAAGCTATCAAGAGCTTGCGCGCTAGCCACCTGAACAAAGCACATATAAGAAGCATTCCCAGCGACTGAATAGCAGGCGGTGATCTCTGGAAGAGTGCGCAGATAGTCGGGGGCTCTGTCTTCTGGATCAGCTCCTAAGGGGCGAATCTCGATAAAAGCACTCAAAGCTCGCCCAACCTGATTGGGATCGATTTCTGCCCGATATTCAGTGATGACTCCGCGCTGTTCTAGACGACGCACTCTCTGCTGGGTAGCGGAGGTGGACAAGCCTACTTCCCGACCGAGATCGGTATAGGACATGCGCCCATCGCGTGAGAGCATTGCCAGAATTGCCCGATCATTTTCTTCCAGGTTATCGATCATCTGACCCATCTCTTCCTCCTACTCTCAGATAGCGATAAGTAAATTTTATCACTGAAAGGCGATACAAGTGAAAAATTTTTCTTAATATACCTCTTTCAGCACCTTAGATACAAAAATGTCTTTACATTACAGAAAATATCGCTTTAGCGAAAGGCGATAAATGCATCGTGCGGATCGACAGGTTCAATCAACCCATTCTCCGCCATGAAATTCCCCATCGCTTCCCATCGATGCACATCTTGAGTGCCAAAGGGCGCCGATGCATAGAAGGGCAAGGTGGCTTTCAAGGTAGCCAAGGCCCTGTCTTTCTGGCCGGGTTCGACAAGATTGTCAATATAGGCAGTAGAGATATCAACTACTGCTAAGGGATCTTGGATACAG
>JAEZYG010000061.1 GCA_023419175.1 Actinomycetes bacterium | reverse complement strand
CCCCCCCCCCCCCCCCCCCCCCCGGGATGCCAGTGTTCTATCTCATCCTCATCAAGATGAACCGTCTCGATTGCTTCAGAAAAATTGAAAAAACGTTGATAGGACGGCTGTGAACTGTGAATGTCTTTCTCTTTAGGGGCAGGCGAATCCACATGGTCTCCATATTCTGATGCGATGAGGTCATGAAAACGAGTTTCGTCATCGTCTGCCATGGCGATCCACTCCTTTCCCACCACATCTTACGATAGCGTCTCGCCTTATCGTGAGGAGGATGATGAAGCACGGTGAATTGTCCCACCTAGTGTGCATCAATATGATGCACACTATGGCATATCCTTGGTATTCCTTCTTCAAAGGTGCGATCTTTCGTCCGCTTTGTCTGTGGTGGTTCCGCGTGAAAATCACAGGGATAGAAAATCTTCCGAATGGAGGAGGATATATTCTCGCCGCCAACCATCTCGATATCGGTGATGTGGCGGCTTTGCCTTCGATGGTTAAACCCCATCTGAGTTTCCCTGCAAAACAAGAGCTTTTTGCAGGCAAGGGAATTGGTGGACGAATCGTCGCCTGGTTTATGAAGGTCACCGGACAAACCTCGATGGATCGTGCAGGTGGACGGGCGTCCGCATCAGCTTTGGGGCATCTGCTGAAAGTCCTTGAAAAAGGTCAGGTGGTGGCGATTTTTCCTGAGGGAACGCGCAGTCCTGACGGTTCGCTCTATAAAGGTCATACCGGGGTGGCTCGTCTCGCCCTAGCTCATGGACATCCGGTCGTCCCGGTGGGTTTGATCAACACGACATTGGTGCCTTCCACTATCAAAATCCCCACGATGCGTAAAGCGATGGTGGTGATCGGTAAACCTCTCGATTTTTCCGCCTGGAAAGGTCAGCAGAACAATCATGCCGTCTTGCGTTGGGTGACCAATGAGGTGATGGCAGCGATCCAGGAGCTGACCGGACAGACCTATGTGGACGTTTACGCTTCACGTGTGAAAAAAGGCGACCTTAAAGGGGCAGATCTTGGCGAGTATATGAGTGAAACTCCCAGAATTGAACCCGCGCCTGCGATCACCTCTGATGTGGAATCAGGTGAATAGCCTCTTATCCCATATGGTGTAGTGCGTGAGCCTAGAAGCGATAACGCTACTAGAGTGGATACTGTGAATCAGATCCCATCGATTGAACAGTTGCGTTCCTATCCTGCCGTCCAACAGCCCCATTATGACGATGCAGACGAGCTGAATGCAGTGGTCGATCAGTTGCGCTCCTTCCCACCGCTCGTATTCGCCGGCGAATGTGACGATTTGACAGAATCCATCGCTCGAGTCGCCAACGCTCAAGCATTCATCTTGCAAGGTGGGGATTGCGCCGAAACCTTCTCCTCTTTGCGTGCGGATAATATCAAAGCGAAACTGCGAGTTTTGCTTTCCATGAGTGTGGTGTTGACCTATGCTGCTCAACTTCCCATCGTCAAGATCGGCAGGATCGCTGGACAATATGGCAAACCTCGCTCCAAAAATGATGAGATAAGGGACGGCATCACCTTGCCTGCCTATCGGGGAGATGCTGTCAACGGATTTGAATTCAGTACAGAAGCTAGACGTCACGATCCTTCCCGTCTGCTTCAGATGTATCACTGTTCGGCTGCTACCTTGAACCTGGTGCGGGCTTTCGTGACCGGTGGTTTCGCCGATGTTCGCCATTTGCATGCCTGGAATGCCAGTTTTGTGAAAGATTCCCCTCTTAAAGAACGCTATGAGCAACTCGCCCAAGAAATCGAGAGAGCTTTGGGATTCATGCTCGCCTGTGGGGTGAATCACGACACGTTATCGGTTGTCGATTTCTATGCCTCTCATGAGGCCTTGCTGCTCGAATACGAACACGCCTTGACACGTATCGACTATCGCAGTCAGGCACCCTATGACACCTCAGGGCATATGTTGTGGATCGGAGAACGCACCCGTCAGCTTGATGGCGCCCATGTGAAATTGCTGAGCTCAGTTCGCAATCCTCTCGGTGTGAAATTGGGGCCGACAGCGACCGCTGAGGACGCTCTTGCCATTGCCGATGCTCTCGACCCCGATCGGATTCCTGGACGAATCACCTTCATTACCCGTATGGGAGCCGATAAAGTCACCCGTATTCTTCCCCCTTTGATTGAAGGAGTGGAAGCCAGTGGACGCAAAGTCGCATGGGTATGCGATCCGATGCATGGGAATACCTTTGAAACAGCGAATGGCTATAAGACGAGAGCCTATGCCGCTGTGGTCGACGAATTGAATGGTTTTTTCGATGTCCACGATCAGTTGGGAAGTTGGCCAGGGGGAGTCCATGTCGAGTTGACAGGAGACGACGTCACAGAATGCCTCGGCGGAGCTTTCGAACTTTCGGAAACGGATTTGGACTCCCGTTATGAAACTGCGTGCGATCCGCGTCTTAATCGCAAACAATCCCTGGAATTGGCCTTCATGATCGCTGAACGGTTAAACCAGACCTCTCAAGCTAGACGTCCACCTCTCGAAGTGCCGGATTGGAATTACTGATGAAGATCACCCGTCATGGACATTCCTGTCTACTGATTGAAAGTGAAGATGCCAGGATTATCATCGATCCGGGCAATTTCAGCTCGTCATGGCATGACCTTGTCGATCTTGACGCAATCTTCATCACCCATCACCACGCCGATCATATTGACCCCGATCATTTTGGATATCTGCGCGCTAAGAATCCTACGGCGCGTATCTGTGCTGAAAGACAGGTGGCAGATGTCATAGATCTTGATGAGGAATGTCTTTGCGCCCCAGGGGAGCAGTGGACGATCGGTGATCTTCGTATTCGTGCCATAGGGGGAGAACATGCGGTGATCCATGCCGATTATCCCTCAGTGGGCAATATCGGTTTTCTTATCAGCGATGGACGACGAACTGTTCTTCATCCTGGAGATAATGTGAGTGCTCTTGTCGATTGTCCTGTCGATCTTCTCGCTGTTCCCGCGTATGGTCCGTGGGCTGCTGTCAAGGAAACCATCGACTATGTGCGTGCTATCAATCCGCGTTTTACGATCTGCATTCATGACGGATTGCTCAACGAGAGGGGACGATCTCTCATCGCTCACCACATCACGGCTTTGACATCTACTCAGGTGATTCCTGTGGATTCCTACGGTAGTTATCAGATGGAGTGAGAGCTATCAGCCGACGGTCACCTTCACCCGTGATCCCTTAGCCGCTTCTTGTCCAGCTTCTGGTTCCACCTTTTGGACGGTTGCGCGGAAGGGGTTACGCGATTGAGAAACCTCCACGTCAAATCCAGCCTCTTGGAGGATACGCACACCTTCGGCACGCGATTTTCCGATCACATCGGGAATCTTGGTCATCTCAGGTCCTTTGGAGACCACCAAATGAATGACATCGTTACGGTGACCAGTCGTATTGATCGGATCTTGAGCGATGACTTTCCCCTTCTCAATGGTCTTGTCATAGCGTTCTTCGCTGACCTCAACGCTCAATCCCAGGTCAGTGAGCTGATGTTGGGCATCGTCAAGGCTCTTACCGATCACATCGGGAATCGCGATAGGTTCGCGTCCCTTAGAGATGACGATATCGACCACCGTTTCTTTTTTCACCATTTCCCCTTCAGCGATGGACGAGGAGATGATCTGTTTCTCAGCGATATCCTCACTCCAATCCTCTGAGATTTTCCCGAGGATCAGATGGGCTTGGAGGAGGGCATCTTTCGCTTCTTCTTGAGTCAGTCCAACCAGATGGGGAACAGCGTAGCGTTCAGGTCCTTTGGAAAGAATCGCATTGATATGGCTTTTACGGATCACCCGATCTCCAGGAGAGGGGTCGCTGGAAATGACTAGCCCGGCGGGAACGGTCTCGGAATATTCTTCGGTGAAACTGATCGTGAAATGTTCACTACCTGCTAAGGATTCCGCTTCAGCTCGGGTGTGGTTAATCACCGAAGGAGTGGTGATATAGCGTCCAGAGGTGTACCACCACGCTCCTGTGCCGCTAGCAGCTATCGCAAGAGCTGCTAGCAAACAGACGATCAGATTGCGCATTTTGCGTCTGCGTGCTTTACGGCTCAACGCGGATAGACGATCGTTATGGACAGGTTCAGCCGCTTTGTGAATTAACGCTGCACCGTCCTTACCTATTGCGATCGGGCTAGGTGCTGGGGTCGGTGAAGGACGTTGAGCCAGATGAGGACGTGACGGAGAAGAAGGTGTGCTCTTGTCCGTCTTCTCACTAAGAGAGGAGGTATATCCGGACGGATAGATGGAGGCGGCTAAAGAAAGGTCGGTTTCGACATGACGTTCCAATGCCATGCGGACACGTCGTACCTTACGCAATAATTCTCGTCCATCACATGGACGCATCTTTTCATTGCGTCGAGTACAGGCAAGGACTAAGGCATCTAGATAGTCTGGAATGGGTTCGCGGATTGCTCGTTGAGGATCTTTTCTTTCCAAGATGCTCGAAGGAGTGGGAACATCGTTTTTCGTATGCATATAGGCGATCGTGATCGATGGAGCTCCGCTATAGGGTTTCGTTCCTGTCAACATCTCGAACAAGACGATGCCGCATGAATAGATATCGGACCAGGAATAGGCTCGTCCGCTATTGAGCAATTCAGGGGGAAGATAGCTGACCGTACCGATCAAAACTCCTTGAGTGGCTGTTGATGCTTGAACGGAGCGAGCCAAGCCAAAATCGGTGACTTTCAATTCTCCCGATCCGGTGACCATCATATTTTCCGGTTTGATATCGCGGTGAATCAGGTCGGTATCGTGGGCTGCCGCCAAAGCGGAAGCTACCTGTTCAATATAGAGAATCGCTTGGAGGGGGGAGAGTGGTCCTGATTTAGTCATGATGGAACGCAAAGTGGTTCCTTCGATGAATTCCATGACGATATAGGGAGAGCCGTGGTCTTGACCTTGATCGTAAATCCCTACCACGTGTTGATCGCAGATACGTGCAGTTGCGCGAGCTTCTCGGTCAAATTTTTCAGCGAAATCGGTATCTCCATCCGAGAGACCTTCTTTCATAACCTTGATGGCAACGATGCGTTCCAGACGACGATCCCACGCTCGATAGACGGTGGCCATGCCGCCAACAGCGAGACGCTGGAGGACTTCATATCTGCCATCCAAAACGTCGCCGACCAGCGGATCGCGGGTGCGTGTCTGTGCCAAAACGGTGCTCCTTATATGGGGAAGAAAAGCGAGCAGTGACTATTTTAGATCCTCGAATAGAAAAGCTGAGAAACGCCACGGACGATTATGAGACGCGATCCACACACAGATGAGCCAGATGGGTTAGCCCCGCATGTCCTGTGGGATGAATATCTAGACCATCAAGGATCATTTGAGCTCGGTGAGCAGATGTGGCGATCATCTGCTCAACATGGTGATCGGCTCCTGTGGAGATAATGGCCTCTTTCGCTTCTTCAACCATATCTGCGCAGACATTCGGGCAGCCAAGTACTCGCTCGATCGCCTTACGCTGAGCAAAATTGGCACGCTTCAAAGCGGTGCTGACCACGATAGTCCGTTTTCCTTCTATCAGATCGGCTCCGCTGGGTTTTCCGGTTGTCGATTCGTCAGCAAAAATCCCGAGAAGATCGTCTCGTAGTTGGAAGGCGATTCCCAATTCCACACCGAAATCTCCTAGACTTTCCACTACATGGCGATCGGCTCCTGCGGCGCAGGCTCCAATCTGGACGGGACGCTGAACGGTATATCGAGATGTTTTCTCTTCTAAAACTGCCGCAGCTAAGGAAAGATCATCCATCGATCCGTAAAGACCGTATTGGGCACAGATGTCAAGAAGCTGTCCATTGTTGACTTCAGAGCGCATGAGATGGAAGAAGTCCATCGCTTTTTCATGGGAGGATGCGCTTTGAGCGGCCATCTGTCCAGACCATATGAGGAGCTGATCTCCTAGAAGAATGGCTTGTGAACGCCCAAATTCCTCAGCGTCTCCATCGAGATGATGATCGCGATACCAATATTCGTATTGACGGTGGGCAGCGGGATGGGCTCGTCTCGTGTCCACATGGTCGATGATGTCGTCGTGAATCAATACCCCAAGATGGGTCAATTCGATAGCGGAAAGAATCGTCAACAAGCTATCGGGAGCTTCATCGTCTCGTATCGCTCGATACCCCCAATAGCCGAAAGCTGGACGTATACGTTTGCCGCTATTGCCCAGGCATAGGGCGATATCAATAGTGATCGCCATGATCGGATGATCGCGATGAGCATCTTGACGGCGTTGAGTGATAAAGGACGTGACCAGATGGTCAATACGTGCTCTCAAAGAATCGCTAATGGGATCTTGAGGGGAGGCGAGATAAGGTAGATCGCTCACGGTATCACTTCATCTGATCGGGAAACATGGACGCCCAGATCTCTTTACACATGGGACAGACGGGAAATTTCTCAGGGTCGCGACTGGGAACCCACACTTTTCCGCATAGGGCGACTACTGGAGTACCATTGATCATTGCGTCGGCCAGCTTTTTCTTGGAAACGTAGTGGCTGAAACGCTCTTCGTCACCGTCTTCGTATCTTGTTTCAAGACGTCTGTCGAGGAGAGTTTGCGATCCCGAACCCAATTCAGTCATACCCCCTATTGTCTCATCTTTGTCCAGATGAGAAGAAAGACCGAGCCGATTGCGACCATATCGATAAAGCTTGAGGAAGGAATCATAGTGCGAGGTGGATCGACAAGCAGCGTCTTGCTGACGGTCACCATTTTGGGCGGTGCTTTGGCTGTGGCTTTTGAAGCCTATGGCACTTTGACAGCTATGCCTGCTGCAGCGCGAGACCTTGGTCAATTATCTCTCTATGCCTGGTCTTTTACCGCTTTTATCCTGCCTCAAGTTCTCGCCATCGTCTTAGCTGGACGATTCACCGACACCATCGGACCGGTCTATCCTCTTATGGCTGGTTTCTTGTTGTTTACTCTCGGATTATTAGGAGCGGGTCTCGCTCCTACAATGCTGATCCTTCTATGTGCCAGAGCTATTCAAGGTTTCGGTGGTGGAGCTCTCAACTTGGCTTTAATGGTGGTTGTCGCTCAGGCATATACCCCCTCACACCGCGCTCATATGATGAGTGCTCTATCTTTCTGCTGGGTTTTGCCAAGTTTTATCGGTCCACCTATAGCTGCATGGGTAGCTGAAAATATCTCATGGCATTGGGTCTTCCTCGGTCTTGTCCCGGTGATGGTCGTCTTAGGTTTTATCGGCTATCGCCCCATGATGGATTTGCGCGCTGACAAAGTGAAAGCTCACGAGAGTAAACCTGTCCCGATCTGGGCTGCCATTCTCGGAGCTGGAGGTGTGGCGATGATTCAGCTCGCTGGACAGCGCCTCGATAGTATCGCTTTCATCATCGCTATCGTCGGTGTGCTGATCTTGCTATGTGGTCTTCCTTTCTTGATGCCACCAGGTTTTCTCATCTTTAGACGAGGATTACCTGCAGTCCCGATGACCCGTCTTGCGGCTGCGGGAACTTTCTTCGCTCTTGAAAGTTTCCTTCCCCTGATCTTGGCGGATATCTATGGTTTTTCCCTTCTAGCATGTGGGCTTTTCGTCGGTCTTGGAGCTGTCGGATGGACAATCGGTTCGCTTATCCAATCCTCTCGCTATCTGCGTATCCGTCGAGATACCATCATCCATCTCGGAGCAGTGGTTGATATCGCCGCTTTGATCTTGATGGGATTATCTGCCTGGTATCAGTGGCCATGGGTCTGGATGGCTATCGGTTTTACTCTTCTAGGCGCCGCAATGGGTTTGATGATCGCCTCCACATCTCTAGCGATCATGCAGATCAGCCCTGAACGCTATCTGGGACGCAATATGTCGTCTTTGCAAGTGGCAGAAGGCCTAGGCAATTCCATCATCACCGGATTATCTGGAGCTTTCTTCGCCTCCTTACATCTGCATCATTCCGCTTCAGTGGTCTATAGTCCGATCTTCATCTTGGCGTTATTCTGTGCCTGCATGACCTTGATTGTCTCGTTGAGAATCGGGGCGATCCGCAATGAATCGTCTGGAATAGGATAAATACGTTTTCCCGCTAGGCTGGGAGTAAAACGAGGATAGGATCAGATGACACACGACGATTTTTCTCAGCCATTACCTGAAGCGGGATGGTATCTCGACCCCGTCAACGAAAACTATGAGCGCTATTGGAATGGCAGCTTATGGACATCGGCTGTGCGACAGAATACGAAGTCTCCACAAGGGAGATCATCGTTATCTACCGCTGAATCCCCAATGGCTACATCGATCTATCGCTATCGGCAAGAGGTTACAGCACAAGAAGATGCCCCTATCGCTTCATGGTCACGTCGCCTTCTCGCCTATCTGATTGATGCTCTTGTGATCTTTATGATTCTTCTCCCTATAGGAATGATGATCCTAAGCCCTCATCAGCTGGGAGCAGAGCAGTGGGTCAACGATATGGCGGCTGCCACGCGCAGTGGATCGTTAACCATTCCCGATATGTGGGATCCTCGATACGGTCTAGATAAAGCAGCCGAGCAGATGACGATAGCGATGGTGGTGATTAAATTCGTCTATACCGCTCTGTTCACCCGTTATCGACAGGCTACGCCAGGTCAAAGGATCTGCGGTCTTGTTATCACTCCTGCCTCCGGTGCACTCACTTGGCCGCGGACGTTTATGCGCCAGCTTATTTTCGTGATTGCAGATTCGCTGATCTATCTCGCAGTGCTCAACGCTTTGGTCATCATCATGCATCCAAAACGGCAAGGAATCCATGATCTTCTCGCACAGACTACAGTGCAGATGAAACGCTCATAGATATATCGACCACGATGAGGAAATATCATGACCGATCGTCTACGAGATCTCGCTGAGCTCTATGGAATATCTACTGAATTTCGAGATTGGAAAGGCCAACAGCGCCATATCTCAGATGAGATTATCTGTGCAGTCCTCGCCGCTTTTGATGTGGATACCTCCAGTGAGGATGCGATCGAAGCCGCCTATCAGGCCAAGATTGAACAGCCCTGGCGTCAGATGATCGAGGCGACCACAGTCGCTATTGAAGGCAGTGAGTGGATCGTCCATATGCATGTCGATCATGGAGCTGATGCCCATATGCGCGTGCATACCGAAGCTGGTCGTGTGATTGATCTTGTCCAGGTGGATAACTTCAACCCTCCACGTATGGTAGGTAATCGTCTGGTGGGGGAAGCCTCCTTTAGAATTCCTCCCGATGTGGAAGCCGGCTATCACACCATCGAGGCGATCAGTCAATCGGTGAGTTGTCATGGTCATCTCATCGTTGCCCCCCAGCGTTTAGATGTTGAGCGCTATCATCGCGGACGGTGTTGGGGATATGCCGCTCAGCTCTATTCGGTTCGCTCAGCTCATTCCTGGGGGATAGGCGATTTCGCCGATCTGGCAGATCTGCTCACATGGTCATCAGGTCAACAGGGAGCTGACTATTTGCTCATCAATCCTCTTCACGCAGCTCAGCCGACTGTTCCAATGGATGATTCTCCCTATCTTCCCAGCAGCCGTTTCTTTCTCAATCCGATCTATATCCGTCCGGAAAATATCGAAGAGTATCGTCTACTCGACTCCGATGTCCGTGCTGATATCGAAAAGATACGTCAGACGACCTTGAGTGATTTCATCGATAGAGATCAGGTCTGGACGGCAAAGAAGAAGGTTTTGGAGGTTATCTTTTCCCAGGGACGTCGCCCGATACGTCAGATCGCTTTTGAATCCTTCTGTTCTAGGCAAGGACAACGTCTTGATGATTTCGCTACCTGGTCATATCTATGTGAAAACTACGGGAACGATTGGAAGAGCTGGCCTGCCCACTATCGAGATGTGAACTGCGATGAGGTGGCACAGATTCGCCGCGATCACAGTGCGCGTATCGATTTCTTCCGCTGGCTGCAGTGGATCGCCTATGAACAGCTCAGCAGCGCCCAGCAAGCCGCCCGCGACAGCGGTATGAACGATGGGATCGTGACAGATCTAGCCGTTGGAGTCTCTGGATCATCTGCCGATACCTGGACGATGAATTCTTTATACGCGTCGAATATTCATGTCGGTGCCCCGCCGGATGCCTATAACCAGATGGGGCAAGATTGGGGTCAACCCCCGTGGCGTCCTGATCGTCTAGCTCAATGCGGTTATGAGCCTTTACGCGCCATGATCCGCTCAGCTTTGAGAGGAGCTGGAGGGATACGCATTGACCATATTCTCGGCATGTTTAGATTGTGGTGGATTCCTGACGGACGCCCTCCAAGTGAAGGAACCTATGTTCGTTGCGATCATCACGCGTTAATTTCATTGATCGTCTTAGAAGCTCAACGCTGTGGAGCCTTCGTTGTCGGTGAGGATTTGGGAACAGTCGAAGAATGGGTCCACGACTATCTTGTCGAACGGGGAATCTTGGGCACCTCGGTGATGTGGTTTGAATATGAAGATTCCCATCCTCGAACCCCTCAGCGGTGGAGAAAAGAGGTGATGGCCTCTGTCGTCACCCATGATCTACCGCCCACCTGTGGATATATCGAAGGAGAACATGTCAATTTGAGGGGAACATTAGGTCTGCTCAGTGAATCCATCGAGGATGAGACAGCCGCTTTCAAAGATGACATGGAGTCATGGAAAGCAACCTTGATCGCTCATGGCGTTTTAGAAGAAGGAGAACACAGCACAGAGCAGATCATGATGGCTGCCTATCGCTATCTTCTCTTGTCCAAAGCGATGATGATCAATGTTGCTTTAGTAGATGCAGTCGCCGATAGACGTATCCAAAATCAGCCTGGAACGTGGAAAGAGTACCCCAATTGGAAGGTGCCTCTCAGCGATGCTTCTCGAGATGAGATCATGCTTGAAGATCTCATCACACATCCCTGTGCTATCGAATTAGGACAGATGATGAAAAAGAATCTGAACTAATCCAATTCTCTCGATATACAGTGGGCTGAGGGGAGTAGCCTCAGCCCGTAAAAGAAAATTAGAGATTGGAAGGAGCCGGTTGGGAAAGATAGATCCCATTACTGCTCTTACCAGATGAATCGATATAGATCGTCGGGATCGCCTGTTCAGCGCGGCTGATTTTCAAACCGGCAAGAGGTAATTCCGCTCTCGCTTTGAGATGGCGTTCACGAGCCAGTTGGAGAGGTTCTTCACCGATAATCTCGCCGTCACGGACGAGATCGACCATCACCAAACGGTCATTGGAATCGACGCGCGGTTCCATTCCGATACCGATGATTTCAGCGGTAGCGATGCCGTCCGCATTGAGCTGACGCATAACGCTTTTACGTCCGCCAATGGTGGACTTATTTTTTGCCTTCTTCATCACCGGATATTGAATGGCATCGACCTCATCGCTCTCGGCGCGAGAGACCATCTTATAGACCATCCCGCAAGTAGGATGTCCAGATCCTGTCACCACGGACGTCCCCACGCCGAAACCGTCCACGGGAGCCCCTCTGAGGGCTGCGATCTGATATTCATCGAGATCGTTGGTGACGATGATCTTTGTCTCTTTTGCCCCTAAAGAGTCGAGCAATGTACGCACCCTACGCACTTCGGTGGTCAAATCCCCAGAATCTAAGCGGATAGCTGCAAGACGTCCTTTAGTCAAAGCGATCGCTTGGCGAATGGCGCTATCGACATCGTAGGTATCGACAAGAAGGGTCGTCTGCTCGCCTTGAGTTGCAAGTTGAGCTCGGAAAGCATCCTGCTCAGAATCGAAAAGCATGGTGAAGGCATGAGCTGCCGTCCCGGAAACGGGAATATTCCATCGTCGTCCAGCTTCGAGGTTCGACGTTGAACCAAAACCAGCGATCCAGGCGGCTCGTGCGGCAGCGACTGCACCGTATTCATGAGTACGTCGCCCTCCCATTTCAATGATCGGACGTCCCTCAGCCGCTAAAGTCATACGCGATGCTGCCGAGGCGACTGCCGAGTCGTGATTGAAAATCGATAGCAGGAGGGTCTCTAGAAGGACGACTTCAGCGAAACTGCCTTCGACTTCCATGATGGGGGAGCCGGAGAAGAATAATTCCCCTTCCGGATAGCCTCGAATTGTGCCTTGGAAGTGAAAATCGGCAAGCCAGGAAGCCATCTCCTCATCGATTACTCCAGAGGAGAGAAGATAGTCGATCTGCCACGATGTGAAATGAAAGGCTTTGATCGCTTCCAATGCGCGCCCAGTTCCTGCGACCACGCCGTAACTGCGTCCATGAGGAAGTCTGCGGGGAAAAAGTTCAAAGGTGCAGCGGCGGAAAGCCGTCTTGGCTTTCAAAGCAGCCCGGATCATCGTCAGCTCATACATATCGGTGAGCAAAGAGGTCGATTCCATACGATCAGCCTAGCGATGAAGGTAACGATTAGTGATTTTATCGATGGATGGGCAGATAAGAAGGAGAAATTTGGTGCAATAGCGCACAATGGGACTATGCCCACTGAAGCGACTTGGACTGAGGGTGCTACCGCACTTGACGATAAAGCGCAGCACGATGCTCTTTCTTCACGCCGGTGGACGACGATCGTATGGGATGATCCGGTTAACCTGATGAGCTATGTCACCTATGTCTTCACCAGCTATTTTGGCTATTCCAAAGATGTGGCGGAACGGTTGATGTTCCAAGTCCATATGGACGGAAAAGCGATCGTCAATTCGGGTACACGTGAGGCGATGGAACGAGACGTCCAAGCGATGCATTCCTATGGTCTATGGGCTACGGTCGGTCAGGAGGAATGATGCACGCCTTTGAAAGACAGTGCTGCACCTCTATTGCGATCTTTGAGGCTGAAGAAGTCGATCTGTTGACCAGTTTGCTGTCCCAATTGATCGAATTATTGGGTTGTCAAACTCAGGTCGTAACAAAATCGTCATGCGATGATGATCCTCTCTCCCGTCTGGAAGCGGAGATGGGATATGGCGCCACTTTCATTCCTGACCGTAGCGATCCTGTCATCGATCGTCTTTTCCCTCATGCCTATCACGATGAGGGTTCCGATGAAGAATTCCATCGATATACAGCGATAGGCCAGTGTGAGGATAAAATCGCATCTGCCCGCAAGGTTTTAAAAGATTTGGAATCCTGCCGCGGCGGTGGAGAATGCAGAATCTGCGATAGCCATCTGTGGGCATGGCTGAAGACTTTGACCAATCTGCGTCTGGCTTTAGGAGTCCGTCTCAACATCACCGGTGAAGAATGCGATCATGAGGATCTCGATGAATCCGATCCCCGTTTTTTTGCCCTGTCGATCTATGAATGGTTGGGGTGGGTACAAGAATCTCTCGTGGCGGTAGCAGATGACAGCCAGTGATCTTAGCGCTCCTATCGGCATTTTCGATTCCGGTTTTGGAGGCCTGACAGTTGCCAGAGCTATCGCCGATCTTTTACCCTGCGAAAATTTGCTCTATCTAGGGGATACCTTAAGAGCTCCCTACGGTTCTCAATCCATTGCCCAGGTGAGACATAACACTTTGCAATGTTTAGATTATTTAAAAGATCACAATGTGAAAGCTCTTGTTATCGCGTGTAATACCGGATCGGCAGCCGCCCTACATGATGCACGTGAACGCTATGACATTCCCGTCATCGAGGTGATCGTCCCAGCTGCGAGAAAAGCGGCAGCGATCACTCGTAATCGTCAGATCGGAGTGATCTGCACCCAAGCTACTGCTCGTTCGTCCAGCTATGAAGATGCATTGGCTGCCTGCGATGTGACGGTGACAACTCAGGTGTGCGATCGCTTCGTTCCCTTCGTCGAAGCTGGAATTACAGCAGGAGATGAGGTTATGGAGGCGGCTCGTTGCTACCTTGCCCCCATGATGGAAGCACAGGTAGACACGTTAATCTTGGGTTGTACTCACTATCCTTTACTTTCTGGAGTGATCTCCTATCTCATGGGGCCATCGGTCACCTTGGTCAGTTCAGCAGACGAAGGAGCTCGTGAAACCTTTGCCATCTTGACGGATCAAGGTTTACTCAATCCGTCTACGACACGTGGAGAACACCACTTTTATACGACGGGGAACGCCTCCATTTTTGAAAATTTAGGACAGCGACTCATTGCCGATCTGGTAGAGAATGTGAGGCATATCACATTGGAGACATCATCTCACTAAAAGGTGAGCTGGCATCACCTGCCAGCTCACCTTAAGATCAGCATTCTTTCAATCGAGCTGCGATTTCTTCAAGCACATGGACATAGGTGTGTCCGGTTGCTCGACTCATTCCCAATTCGCAGGTGCGGTTACACGATAGGTAAAGATCCGCATCGAGATTGATAGCGCTAGCTGCCTCTTCACGAGTGGCGGTGGCAGTTAATTCGGGGTGGAGAAGTCCGCGGTCTCCAGCGAAAGCGCAACATCTCCATCCGTCTGGAACGATCACTTCATCGGCGACGAGAGCTGCAAGAACCATCAAGGCATCGTTGATTCCCATACGAGTACTTGAACAGGTGGGATGGACGACAGCTCGTCTCGCCTTATTCAAGCGGGGGAGATGTTCAGCGATCTTTTCTGCTGTGAAAACGGTTGCGTCGATCACAGTCGCCTTGTCGATCCCTTCCTTCTCCAAAGCGATTGCGATACCTTCGCTGCACGAGACGTTGTCACAAATGATCGGTAGCCGCCATCCATCACTGGCTTCTCCTAGAACATCGACGAGCCGTTGCCCCATCCTGTGCGCTCCGGTGCGCAAACCTTTCGACTTCCACGGGGTTGCACAGCACAGTCCGCCAATTCCTTTCGGGATGGTCAATCGGATACCAGCCTGACGGCTAAGATCCATGACCGCTTCTTGGACGCCGGATCCGCATCGGTGCTGGCTGGCGAACATCGATCCCACACATGCCGGCATGAAGATAGCATCGGGAAGCGATGTGCGAGCTGGACGACGGTACTGGCCTCCCTTGGGTAATTCCTTCGACAAGGTGGGCAAGAGATCGGGGCTGATGACTTTGCGGGCGGTATCGAGTCCGCCTTTTACCAATTGGTGGGGCAGAGATTGGGCGGTCGTCATCCCGATAGAGGCAAGACGGGTGAAAGGATCCCACATCTTCGCCGCTTGATCCCAGGCGTAATCTATAGCTGGATTAGCTCGTTCAGCGCGAAGGTCTCGGACGAGATCTCCCGTATTGATCTGGACGGGACAGGCTGTTTGACACATGCCGTCCACAGCGCACGTTTGGACGACGGCATAATCTTCTTGTTCATAGAGTTCCTGGGCGAGATCGTTATTACCTTCGGCTTGAGCTGCGGCGATGGCTCGCTGAATGACGATTCGTTGACGTGGTGTGGTGGTCAGATGTTGGGAAGGGCATACCGGTTCGCAATATCCGCATTCAACGCAGTTGTCGATCACTGAGCGTACGGGTTGGGTCGTCTTGATCTTTTTGAGATGTTGATCGGGATCTTCTGTGAGGACAGCTCCAGGATTGAGGATCATGAGCGGATCGCAGGCTTTCTTGACAGACCACATTGCCTGGTAAAGCTCGTCGCCATATTGGCGTTGGACGAATGGAGCCATGATGCGTCCAGTTCCGTGCTCGGCTTTTAACGTACCCGATTCGTTCAAGATGAGTTGAACCATATCTTCGGTGAAATCTTCATAGCGTTTCATCGATGTAGGACCGGCGAAATCTTCGGTGACGAGGAAGTGAATATTGCCATCTTTCGCATGTCCGAAGATGACGCCTCCCTTGTAGTTGTGGCGGTCGAAAAGAACCTGTAAATCCGAACAGACCGAGCCGAGACGTTCTGTGGGGACGGCGACATCTTCCAAGAGTGCTACTGTGCCGCGTGGACGATTCTTCATGACCTTGGTATAGAGCCCATTTCTCATCGTCCACATCTGGGCTCGGCGTTGTGCGTCATGGGTCATCTCGGCATCGCAATACAGATCAAAGCCGGTGAATTTATCGGATGCCTGGCGGGTGAGGGCTTCCAATTCCTCGTCGCTATCGGCTTGATATTCGACGAGGAGGGTCGCTTGGTCGCTTACGGTGAAATTCGGCGGAAGAACGCTTGCTCCCTCTTCGCCCATCGCCAGGATCGCTGCGGAATCGAGTAGCTCGGCTACTGCTGCTCCCGATGAGACGATGGTGGGGAGGGCAGCGGTGGCGGCATCTAAAGAATTGAATAACAAGAAGCCTGTCGATGTCTTGGGTTTGATCTTGACAGTTCTAAAGACGGCTTCAGCTACGAAACCTAGGGTGCCTTCACTGCCGATCATGAGATGTTCGAGAATCTTGGCAGGGGTGTCGAAATCGATAAAGGAGTTCAAGCCGTATCCCATAGTGTTTTTGATGGCATAGCGGCGTTGAATATCGGCTTTCATCTCGGGACGTCGAAGCTGAGTCTTGAGGGATTCAAGCAATTCGACAAGAGCGGGTTCAGCGGAACGCAGATGATCGTCAGCATGTGGGTCGCTGGTATCGATGATGGTGCCGCTGGGAAGAACGAAAACCATCGATTCCAAGGTGCGATAGGTATTGGCAGTCGTACCACATGTCATGCCAGAGGAGTTATTGGCGATCAATCCTCCGATGGTGCAGGCGACTGAGCTGGCAGGGTCGGGGCCGAGCTTGGTCTTATAGCGATTGAGTACAGCGTTGACTTGTCCGATGGTAGCTCCGGGCTGAACTCGTACTCGTGAACCTTCATCGTCTAAAACTTCGATGGCTCTAAAGTGGCGACGGACATCGACGGTGAGTCCTTCGCTCATAGCCTGTCCAGAAAGGCTGGTTCCTCCGCCGCGTAAGGTCATCGGCCACCCACATCGGGCGGCGACTCCCATTGCCAATGCGACATGACGGGGGGTTCGTGGACGGGTGATGGCGTCTGGGACGGATAGATAGTGAGAGGCGTCAACCGCCAGAGCGACGCGTTCAAGGGCTCGTGTAGTGACCTCGACGTCATTGCCGAGGGCTTCGCTGAGAGCGTTGACTGCTTCGAAGGGGACGGATGAGAAACCGACGCGTGAGGTGAGAGCGGACATCTTTCCTTCTTTCGGTCGCATTCTAAAAACTGTTTCTCACTTTAGTTCTCTTCGATTCATAAGGAGATCAAATTCCATTTAAAATAAAAAACAGTATTTTTAATCTACCTTTCTGTTCGAGTTAGGTCTTTCTAAGAAAAAATCGTTTACCCAATGTAAGAATTTGTGCTCCTCTCTGAAAAAGTGTGCAACGCCTACCTGTTTGAAAACTTCTCTACGAGGTTCTCTGTTGCAGGAGGTGGGCAAAAAGGCTTGTCTATAGGAAAAATTTCTCGAAGAGAGGCTGGGTTTTCTCGTGGGGTGAAGTCGGCTAGTTCCCTTTGGCTACCGCCGCGATCCGTCAAATAGATCAATTAAAGAAATGAAATCATTTTATAAATAGGAAAGGGTTTATGGCTCTGCTTTCATAAAAATGTTGAAATCTTGACGTTCATCCCCCTATATCGCGTAATCTTAGATACGCAATGGTGAAACCATTGGCCAGTATTGGCGTCTGGCACCTTCGGACAACGGAGTTCCCGTATGCAGTTTCAACCGGAAATCGCGCCGCTAGGAGGCAGTCTTCTCTATTCTGCCCTCTTGGCGATGCTGCCGCTCATCGTCGTATTCGTCTGCCTCGGTGTGCTCAAGATGAAAGCTCACTGGTCATGCCTTTTGGGTGTGGCAGTGTCCATGGCTGTTGCGATAGCTGTCTATAAAATGCCGGCAGTCATGGCGGTATCCTCAGCTTTTGAGGGAGCAGCCTTCGGTATTTTCCCCATCACTTGGATCGTGCTGTGCGCGATCTTCTTCTTTGAGTTGACGGTGGCTTCAGGTCATCACGATGACTTGATGAAAGCTTTTAATGTCATCTCTCCCGATCCTCGAGTCCTCGGCGTTCTCATCGGTTTTGCCTTCTGTGCATTGCTTGAAGCATTGGCTGGTTTCGGCGCTCCTGTTGCCATCGTCGGCATCATGCTCGTCGCTATCGGTTTCAAGCCTATGAAAGCCGCTGTGACCGTCCTAGTGGGTAATACCTATGCTGTCCCCTTCGGCGCTATCGCTACCCCAATCTTGACCGGTGCAAAGGTGGCAGAGCTCAATGC
>JAEZYG010000046.1 GCA_023419175.1 Actinomycetes bacterium | reverse complement strand
GACTAAAAGTCTGGAAATATTGCTGGGGGGGGGAGAGAAAGACAGATCAGACTCTAGACATAGAAAAAGGCGACTACAGTCGTAGTCGCCTGTGAAGTCGTAGATGCTCAGCGAGTCTCGCGGTGCAAGGTGTGCTTATTATCGCGTGGGCAGTACTTCATCAGCTCAAGACGATCCGGAGTATTGCGACGGTTCTTCTTGGTGATATAGGTGCGCTCCTTGCACTCAGTGCACGCCAAAGTGATCTTCGGACGAATGTCTGACGCCTTCTTGGCCATGATGTCCTTCGCTTTCGCAAGCCTGCGTGCCTACCCCCGTGCGGTAAACACTCGTTGGTTTCTTCTGTCACAGTGATCGGCGATCACCGTCTAGCATTGTCAACGCACTGCGCTGAACAGGGGCGAGAGCGGGACTTGAACCCGCGACACAGCGATTATGAGTCGCTTGCTCTACCGCCTGAGCTATCCCGCCGGTAGTTGCCCCGGCGAGAGAGCTGGTACCACCAGTCAGTTCCCGGACAACGGAGCCCTGACGCGGAGTTGAACCGCGGACCTCGTCCTTACCAAGGACGCGCTCTACCTACTGAGCTATCAGGGCCAGCGACGAACCAATTTAATGGACTTTTGCCTCCAGTGCAAATTGATTCAATTCCTCACCTGGTAAACCAGGCAACTCGACTAGTGTGCCGAAAAGCTAACGGAATTGCAAATGCGTAAGAGAGGAAAAGATGAGAAAGAAAAACACCCCGTCTATGCGAGGTGTGATGGTGGCAGGTGAAGGATTCGAACCTTCGTAGGCTTTGCCGACGGTTTTACAGACCGCTCCCTTTGGCCGCTCGGGCAACCTGCCGTGCGTTAGCGATGAATGACTTTAGCAGGATTTTCATCATTGACGAAATCGAGCCTCTCAGATGCTATCTGACTTCCTATCGCCACAGACGACGCGCACAGTCTGACCGCCACATTCAACGATCTCTCCTCCGTGAAGCTGACGTCCACGTCTCGTTTCAATTTGAGAATCGACCTTTACCATACCCGCTTGAATATAGTCGCGCGCCATCGCCCCCGACTCGACCAGGTTCGCATATTTCACGAATTGCCCCAGACGGATCACATCGCGAACCACGATAGTCTCAATTGCGTCCTCACCCATCATGACCTCCTGGACGATAGCTCCCCACTGGAGCGCAGACGATAAGAGTTGCAATCACCACGATAAGCCCTGTAATAATCGCCCACGCCGATACCAAAGGATCGTGCACAACAATCGTCGTCGAGCGAGTCATCGCGATACCAAATCCTGCTCCCACGAAAGGAATGGTCATCAACAGCCCACCTCCCAGACGGATACGTCCGCGATCGTTGATGAGCGAACCGATCGAGCCCATCCAACCGATGAGAGAAAAGAGAGCGGAAAAACCGATAAGCCATGTCGCGATACGAATCGCACTTGAAGCGGTGGAGGCGAACAGGCAGATCGCTATAAAAGCGCAGATGACAGCTGCCCACCACGAAATCACAGCGGTTATCACCGCTCTAGAACGCACAGAAACCTCACCGTTCATCATCACTCCATCTCATAGTCCACACAGACCGGACAGTGATCTGACAGACGCTGATCGTATGCATCCTCTCGATCCGAATAGGCGCATCGCGCACGAGCAGCTAAATCAGAAGTGGCCATGTGGTAATCGATACGCCACCCCGCATCATTGGTGAAAGCTTGTCCACGCCATGACCACCACGAATAAGGTCCTGGAGAATCGGGATGGACTAGACGCACAACGTCTTCTAAAGGAGACGAGGCGAGAAAATCGCTCATCCACGCTCGTTCTTCAGGCAAAAATCCAGAGGATTTGTGATTGGACTTGTGATTTTTCAAGTCCACTTCCTGATGGGCGATATTGTAATCCCCCATCACAAGAAAATGACGTCCACGATCTAAAGCAGCTGATGCGGCGCGATCACAATGTCTGGCAAAAGCATCGAGGAAACGCATCTTGCGCTCCAGGGACATCTGCGCTTTATGGCTATCTGTTCCAGGACGAAGAGCGTAAGGAGAATCCCCTTTGGGAATATAGACACTTGCCACTGTGAGGGGAAGATCGGCAAGATCGACTTCGATATAGCGACCCTCGTGAGCGAATTCTTCCACCCCATCTACCAGGTCGTAGCATCGATCTTCGTCCACAGAAGCGATCATTCCCCCAGCAGCAATATGCTGAACAGATCCTCCCCATGTGCGCACCGCCTCAACCTCTAAAGAGGTGAGGATAGCGACACCGTTACGCCCAGCTAAAGTACCGGCATCGTAATAGCCCTCATAGAGGCCGAATGGTCTTTCAGGGAGCTGTTCAACTCGGCAACGTACTTCTTGTAAAGCGATCAGATCAGGATGACGATTATCCAACCAGTGGGCATAGCCCCGCTTATGGGCTGCACGGATTCCGTTGACGTTATGAGTGGCGATCAGCATGGTCACCGTCCATGGACACGCAGACGAGCAGCAACCTCTGCACTGGTCACATCGGCAAGAGAATCGTGACGCCATCGCGGCAAGTCTTTATCGATCATCTTGGCGCGCACACCCTCAACGAATTCCGCAGGATCGGCGGCTAGAGCATGGGCGAGAGCCCTATCTTGATCGAGAACCTCAGCGACCGAGGACATCTTCTCAGCTCTACGTACACCTTCCAAAGCAACCGCCACAGACAGAGGAGAACGCTGGTCGATGACCTCAGCGGCCATCTGGGCGTTCAATTTGCGGTGGGTGCGCAAACGCTCCACGATTGCTACCGGGTCATTGCCCGCAAAACATTCTTCGATCCAACTCGCATTGCCGGCCAGCCAGGAATAGTCAATATCGTCTTGAGTGATTCCTTCTGCATGGTCAATAAAACCCGCCCAGATCGCACTTGCAACATCGATAGACTCCCCTGTCATCGCCAGATAGATACCTGTATTTCTAGGAGCTCTAGAAAGCTCGTACATCACCCCGACATCGGGCCATAGACCGATAGCGGTCTCAGGCATCGCCCAACGAGTATCGCGATTGCCGATCCGTCGAGTGACATGCTGTCCAAGCCCAAGACCTCCGCCCATCGAGATACCATAAAGATATGAGGTGATCGGCTTGGGATAGGTGGAGATCATCTCGTTGAGATCGTATTCGGCGAGGAGGAAGTCGCGGGCACGAGCCACATCACCGTCCACGATCCATTGACGCATCGCCTTGATATCTGCGCCTGCGCAATATCCCCGATCGCCAATACCTCGTATCTCAATCCGTTCGATCCTGTCATCGTCTTTCCAGAGGCGAAGACGATCGGCGATCGCATCGACCATCACATCGGTTAAAGCATTGATCTGTCGAGGACGATTCAAGGTAATAACAGCTGTGCCCTTTTCGATATCGATCACTAAATCCGAACATTGATCCATGAGTACCTCCAGCCACAAGTAGTGCTCGCTCCATCCTAATCAGCTCGCTGAGCCAGACGATGACGATATTGATGACGCTTCGCTATCAGCGCGATCAATACCGTTAAGGCACAGCCGAGAGCGACCGCATCATTCCTCCACGCCATATTGATCGCGTTATAGCTGAGTAAGACGATGGTCGCCCAGATCGCAGCGGTCAAAGTTCGTTTTGAGGGACGAGAGATCGGCAAAATCAGCCCTCCCCACAGCAGATACCAACTGCGCACAGCCGGTAAAGCTAAAGCCACCACCAAATAGGCCAAAGAGAGGAAACGCACCGGACGTTTGCGTCCGATGGTAATCGCCATGACAGCTACGAGGAGAGAGGCGAGAACGACCCCAACAGTGCGCACGATACGTACAGCAGCTCGTCCACTCGGATCGATACCGATCATATCGACCAGATATTGAATACCTTGTCCAAGGACGGTGAAAGGGGCGATGGTGATGACCCGTCCAGGAACTGAAATGGCATTGATCCATCCGAAACCTAAACCGGTCATCCACGAAATCGCCACGAAAGAAGCCATGGACAAAGCACAGGAGATGAAGATGCGCGTGCCATGACGGAGACAAGAACGATAATTCATCGTCATCCACGGACATGCCATGAGGGGTAAAGCGTAGGCGACAAGGAAAGCCGGTTGTTTGATAGCAGCTGCACAACCGACGATGAGGGCGGCGACCATCCACCATGAGCGATCGATACGCATGGTAATAGATGCCCACCGATGAGACGGGGAGAAATACCCCGCTATTTTCCATCCGCTCACCCATAGGGCGAGGATCACCAATGCCATCATCTGTCCGTCGTTATGAGCTCCACCGATGAAATCGATCACGACAATGGGATTGAGAGTGGCAAACCACGCGGCTAATGCTGGATCGGCATGCCGTTGACGGGCAATCCTAGGAATGAGCAATCCGATAATCGCAACCGCCACAATATTGAGAAGACGCATCATGACAGCCGCGCGGTAGGGATGCAGACCCGATAGTTGGACGACCGCATTCGACAGTTGCAAGCTCAATGGGCCATAAGGGGCAGGGGTATCTCTCCATACCCAGGCGACTTGATCGGCGAATCCTCCCGGTAGGACTGCTGGCCCTGCGCTATAGGGGTTGATTCCGTTGTAGACAAGCCATCCTTGAGCAGCATAGCTATAGGCATCGTGACTGAAAATCGGCGGTGCCATCAAGAAGGGAATTCCCCAGATCAGCAAGATTGCCCAATGACGTAGATGATGGTAGGCCGTCTGATGGGACGAGGAACGTGGACGCAAGCAAAACCAGGCATTGACGAGCATAAATAAGCCGGCCATCGTGGCCAGTGTTCCGATAGTCCTCCCCACCATCCCCGTGGCTCCCATCCTTTCCCCTAAAGACCACCACCAGGTCGTGCGGGGAAGATAAGCTGGGGATAAAGAACCGAGGGCGATCAACACAGTCCCATAGAAACCATGCCGAACATCTTTGACAGCCCATGCCTGTGCGATCTCATGGAAGGCGCGATGCAAACGCTTCACACATCGCTTCACAAGATCGGACATAGGCGTAAGCCTACTTCAGCTATCGGAAAAATATCTGGTTGCCAAGACTCCCCCTGGCTAGGCTACTGATGGTGCGATCATCGATGAGCGGTGAGACGAATTAGTGAGGAGAGTGGGTGTCACACTCAAATAGGCACGCTGTCGTGCGCTTCGCTGGAGATTCTGGTGACGGTATGCAGCTCAGCGGTGGACGCTTTGGAGCCGAGGCGGCTTTTGCCGGCAACCAGATCATCACTCTTCCCAATTTTCCCGCCGAAATACGCGCTCCTCAAGGATCCTTATCTGGAGTTTCCAGCTTCCAAATTCATATCGCTTCGGAAAAGATTTTCACCCCCGGCGATGAGCTGGACGCTCTGGTCGCCATGAACCCTGCCGCTTTACGAATGCATCTGGATAGCCTTCGCCATGGCGGTTTATTGATCGTTGACCGTTGCGAATTCACCCGACGCAATCTCAATTCAGCCGGCTACGAGACAGATCCTCTTGATCTTTTAGATGGGCAGTATCGTCTCGTCAGCATCGATATGACCTCGATCACCAAGGAGGCGGTGTGCTCATTTGGCTTGAAACGTAAAGCTATTCAGCGCACCCGCAATATGCTCGCTCTCGGCATCGTCTGCTGGGCGTTCAGCACCCCTATAGAGAATACGATTTCGTGGTTAGGTAGACGTTTCGCTTCTGATCCGATAGTTCGAGACGCCAATATGGCCGCATTGCAAGCCGGCTATCACCTGGGCGAGACCATGGAGATTCTCAACAGCCCTGTACGCATCGATAGCGCCCATTACCCTCCTGGACGATATCGACAGATAACGGGAATCGATGCGATCGCTTTGGGATTGCTGAGCGCCTCTGAACTATCAGGCATGGAACTGTTCTTCTCCGCCTATCCGATCACCCCAGCTTCTGAACTGCTTCATAGCTTGGCGAAACGAGCCTCTATAGGACCGATCTGTTTTCAAGCTGAAGACGAGATCGCCGCTGCCGGAGCAGCTCTTGGAGCCTCTTTCGGTGGCTTATTGGGGGTATGCGCCACATCCGGACCGGGATTCACTTTGAAACAAGAGACGATCAATCTCGCTGTGATGTGCGAGCTTCCCCTCGTCATCATCGACATTCAACGGGCTGGACCGTCCACGGGAATGCCAACGAAAACCGAACAGTCCGATCTTCTTCAAGCCCTCTGGGGGCGCAACGGGGATTCCCCTCTACCGGTCTATGCGATTTCATCTGTGGAAAGCGCCTTCGATACCGTCATTGAGGCATGTCGTACATCTATCGAGACGCGCACCCCCGTGATCGTCTTAGCGGACGCCTATCTGGCTCAAAGTTCACAGCCCTGGGCTATTCCCAATCTGGATAATTACGAACCTATCGATCCTCATTTCACGACAGATCCCACAGATTTTGCCCCCTATATACGCGATGAATCGCACCGCCGTCTATGGGCTATTCCTGGAACGGCTGGATGCGAACATGTCATCGGAGGATTGGAAAAATCCGACCGGGATGGCCATATCTCCTACGATCCCGATAACCACGACATCATGACCCGGGCTCGAGCGGATAAGATCACCGCGATTAAACCGTCTTTTCATATGGACGAACCCGATCCTAAAGCCCCCATCTTGCTCATCGGATGGGGATCGACATGGGGAGCTCTCCAAGAGGCATGTCATCAGCTAAGAGAGAGTGGATATGCCCTCTCCCATCTACATCTGAGCTGTCTCAATCCCCTGCCCGATCTGCAAAAACATATGAGAAAATATCGCCATATCATCGTCTGTGAGACCAACTCGGGACAACTCAACCTCGTATTACGGGCACGTTATCTTGTCGATACAATCTCACTCACCCACGTGAAGGGGACGCCTCTAAATCCCGACAAAGTCATTCACACGGTGACATCCTTACAAGGAGGAATGGATGATGAGTGATCTGTCCTCTAGAGACGGTCTTCATGGCATTCCTTTAAGCCGTGTAGAGCTCAGCCGTAAGGATTTCGCTTCTGCTCAACAACCTCGATGGTGTCCTGGCTGCGGAGATTATTCCATCGTGTCTGCCCTACAAACTGCGCTTGCCGATTTGGGAGTTGCTCGGGAGAATACCGCCATCATCTCAGGAATCGGATGTTCCTCGCGCCTGCCGTACTATATGTCCACCTATGGGATGCATTCCATCCATGGACGCGCCCCCGCTATCGCAACTGGACTGGCGATGACCCGCGAGGATCTGGCTGTGATCGTGGTCACTGGGGATGGAGATGGTCTGTCCATCGGGACGAATCATCTCATCCACGCTCTGCGACGCAATATCAATATGACCATTTTGCTTCTCAACAACAGCATCTATGGGCTGACCAAAGGACAGTTCTCTCCCACCTCCCGTCTAGGACAGGTGACGAAATCCTCCCCTCACGGAACTCTCGATTCCCCTCTCGATCCGATCAGTTTGGCGATATCGGCTCAGGGAACATTCATCGCTCGTTGCCTCGATAGCGATCGCGCTTCCTTAGTCTCCACTCTGTGTGCCGCTCTTTCCCATCGGGGAACTTCTCTGATAGAGATCGTCCAGAACTGTCCCGTATTCAACGATTACACCGAAACACTTCAAGGACAAAGTGTCTTTTCCCTAGTGGACGGCAAGGAAATCGTCAGCGAGGATCTACGCTATCGCCTGATTCGCCGTGACGGACAGATAGTCTTATGCAGTGGCGAAGAAGCAAGGCAGATACCCACTCTCGTCCACGATATGACAAGGCGTGACAACAGTCAGGCATATGCTCTCGCTCAATTCTTTGCCCATCATCCTGAGGTGACAGGATATGGCATCTTCCGCAAAATCGATGAGCAAACATATGACGATAGGGCTCGTCAGCTCAAAACCGTTGAAGTGGGGCAACGGCGAGAACAACTTCACCAAATCCTCGCCGGTGCCGATTCGTGGACGATCGATTCTGCTATGGACGATTCATCGATCTGCTGATTACCAGATCGTGACCCGCTGATCTTTGGGTAGCCACATCGGATCATCAGGCGTCGTTGCGAAAGCCTCATGGAAAGCATCGAGATTGCGCACGACCTGATTGCAACGGATCTCGTCTGGAGAATGAGGATCTGTAGCAATCCTTTCTTTCATCGCTTTCTCGCGGGTGATCGTCCGCCACGTTTGAGCCCATCCGATGAAGAAACGTTGCGCAGGACTATATCCATCAATCTTTTCACCGTTGGGGTCGCCTCCAGCCATGATCCAGGCTTGATAGGCGATACCGAGACCTCCCAGATCACCGATATTTTCACCCAAGGTGAGCTGTCCGTTGACGTGGACATCGGGAGCAGCAGCCGGACATAGCTCATCGTATTGGGAGACCAAAGCGGCGGTTCGCTGTTCAAAAGCTTTCCTATCCTCATCGGTCCACCAATTGCGCAAACGCCCCTGTCCGTCACAAGTTGATCCTTGGTCATCGAAGCCATGACCGATCTCATGACCGATTACAGCACCGATAGCACCGTAATTGATCGCATCATCAGCCTCTGCATTGAAAAATGGAGGTTGCAAGATCGCAGCCGGGAAAACGATCTCGTTTCGCAACGGATGGTAATAGGCATTGACCGTCTGCGGGTACATAAGCCATTCATCTCGATTGATCGGTCCAGATAGCTGCTCGATCATACGATCAAATTCAAAAGAATTCGCCCGCACAATATTGCCGATTAGATCGTCGGAAGTGATGGTTAATGCCTCATAAGAACGCCAACGATTGGGATATCCGATCTTGGGATAGAAATTGTCCAATTTATCGAGGGCTTCTCGACGTGTGCCCTCTCCCATCCACTCTAGAGATGTGATAGAACGCCGATAGGCTTCCAAAAGATTGGCCACCAACTCGTCTGCACGCTGCTTATATTCTGCGGGGAAATGCCTTTCAACATAGATCTTGCCGATAGCTTCGCCCAAAATTCCTTCAACGAGGCTTACTGCGCGCTTCCAACGCTGACGAATTTGAGGAATACCTTGGATGGTACGTCCATAAAAATCGAAATTCTTCTCAACGATCTGATCGGCAAGATAGGGGGCGAAACCGTCAACGATCTGCCACAAAGCCCAGGCTTTCCAATCGTCGAGCGAATCCTCGCTGAGTAAGGAATCCACATCGGTAATAAAGGTATGTTGAGCATTGACGATCGTCTCAACGACCTGTTCGGGCAAGTCAGCTGCCTGACGGAAAAGCTCCCAATTGAAGTGGGTGGAGGCGCATAGATCCTGCCAACTTTGAGGGTGATACATCTGCACCATATCGCGGGTGCGCACCTTATCCCAGTGGACAGCGGCGATCTTTGTCTCCAAAGCCACGATGCGATCTGCCAGATCATCAGCGTGATCGAAAGCACACAGCGAAAGCATGGCTTCTACATGATCTCGATATGCCACTCGAATGGATTCATGTTCATCGAGACGGTAGTACTCCTCGTCAGGTAAGGAGATACCGGATTGGCCGATGAAGAGAATATAGCGCGTGGGATCAGCCGGATCAGCATCGTTATCGATATCGATCAACCCCGATAGACCGTGACGGGCTGACCATCCGAGATGGCGAGCGAGATCGTCCATAGACGATATCTGATTCACTTTGTCCACATAGGGTTGAATCGCGTTCAAGCCGCGAGAAGAGATCGTTTCGGTATCCATAAACGATGCATAAAGATCTGCGATTGCCCGCTGTTCACCATTCAACGTGGAACGATCGGCACATGAAAGATCGGCAATGATCTGGCGTACAGCTTCCTCAGAGGCCTCTCTTAATTCGTGAAAAGCTCCCCAGCTAGCCTTATCATCAGGAATTTCGGTTCGCTTCGCCCAACCACCGTTGACATGAGCAAATAGATCGGTGGTCGCTGGAATGGATCGGTCAAAAGTGGTGAAATCAATCGCGCATGTACTCACCTACCCCAGGGTAATGTGTGAGGACAAAAAGACGCTAGGCGCTACGCGAAACCATCTCATCACAGACGCGATCAAGCCATTCTCTCGCCTGGTTATCGGGTAGATCCACCAGATAGGAACGAGCAATATCGGCTCTGCGCTGAACCTCAGCGCGCGCTTCATCGATAACTGGATGAGACCTCAATGCCGATACCACTTTCGCCAACTGGTCATCATCATCCAAACCAGCATCAATCATCTCGACCAGACGACGGTCTTCGTCTTTCTCCGACGCTCTCAACAGCAATGTCGGCAAGGTTGACACACCTTCACGCAGATCGGTTCCCGGTGTCTTTCCTGTGGAATCGGAGACGATATCGATAATGTCATCGGAAAGTTGAAAGACCATACCGATCTGTTCACCATAACGTCCTAGAGCGTCGATCACGCTTTGATCTGCCCCAGAGGTCATCGCTCCGAAGACAGCAGCCGTCCTGATAAGAGAGGCGGTCTTCCCATAGATCACGGAAAGATAGTGTTCTAGATGATCCTCGCCTTCAGATGAACCGATGGTCTCAGCGATCTGACCTTGGACGAGTTCAGCGAAGGTCTGCGCCTGTAAAGCGACATAGTCAACTCCAAGCGTTGCCACCTCACTTGATGCCTGAGCGAAAAGGAAATCCCCGACCATGATCGCTACAGAATTTCCATAAACTGCATTAGCGCTCGGCTGTCCGCGACGCACCATCGCCTCGTCCATTACATCGTCATGGTAAAGGCTGGCGACATGGGTCAACTCCATGACCAAGGCGGCAGAGATCAAACGCTGCCGGTCGATATGCGATCCGCATTGCGCGGCTGTATAGACCATTGCTGGACGGAAACGCTTCCCCCCGCCGTCAATCACATGATGAGCCACCTGAGTGGTATAGGGATTGTCAGCGATAGCTTTCTTCTTGAGGATTGGCTCAAACTCGTCTAAAAAGGCAGACAGTGACGCAGCGAACTGGTCCTCGGTTATCTGCGTCACTATTCCTCCTTCAGCCTGCAGCTCAGCGGACAAAGCCAGCAGCTGCTGCCAATAATTCCATGACAGGCGCAGGATAGACGCCCATAAGAATCGTAGCGATTAAGGCAATCCAGATCACACTTACAGTCCCGATTCCAGGACGGATTACCTCAACATCGTCATTGCGTCCGCTGGCGAAGGTGAGATAGATCACGCGGAAATAGAATCCTGCAGTGATGAGAGAGGCGATGATCGCGATGAAAACCAGCCAGGAATATCCGCCCTGCCATCCAGCGATAAAGGCGACCACCTTGCCGATAAAACCACCGGTTAACGGAATACCTGCCATGCTTAAGACGAATACCGTCATGGCGATTCCCACCCAGGGATGACGGCGTCCGATACCCAACCATGCGTCATAGCTGCTGACCTCGGTACCGTTACGGCGCACCATCGAGATGATGGCGAAAGCCCCCATCGTGGCGAAGCCATATGCCAGCAGATAGAGCACGACCGCCTCGATCGACCCGACACCGCCCAGCATTAAACCGGATTCATAGGTAAACGCTCCCACAAGTGCCACCAGGATGAAACCGGCATGAGCAATCGATGAATAGGCCATCAGACGTTTCACATCGCGCTGCTGAAGACCGACGACAGCACCGACAATCATGGTGGCGACAGCGATCACTGCGACAGCGATCTGCCAATCCCAACGCAACGATCCCAAAGCGGCGTAGAGCAAACGCAAAAGCCCTACGGCAGCCGCGATCTTGGTACAAACTGCCATGAAGGCGGTGACCACGGTGGGAGCACCCGTATAGACATCCGGTACCCAGCTGTGGAAGGGAACTGCGCCCAATTTAAATAGCACACCGACCACCATGAGGGACATACCGGCGAGCAGAAGCCACTCAGATTCAAGATTGTTGACGATGGCATTATCGATTTGAGCAAAGCTGAAACCACCCGCATATCCGTAGGTTAGAGCGATTCCATAGAGGAAAAGAGCCGAGCTCAAAGCACCGAGAAGGAAATATTTCAGTGAAGATTCCTGACTGAGCAGACGACGGCGACGCGCCATACCCGCCAAGATATAGAGCGGGAAGGAGAAGATCTCCAAGGCGACGAACATCATGAGCAAATCAGTTGAGGCGACGAACATCATCATGCCTGCCACCGAGAAACTCAACAGGACGAAGACCTCCGAATGCTCTTGACGGGCAGCGATAGCCTCTCGTTCGGCAAGAGAGCCAGGAGGTGCACTCGCACTGGCTGCAAAGATCGAATCCCCTCCACTAAGACGTCTTTCTGAAAAAAGAAGGCATGCCATCAAGGAGAAGATGAGTAAAACCGCCCACGATAAAACAGTCGGTCCATCCAAAGCCAGCAGACCGCCAGCCGCCAATGACGCCCTGCCCTGAGTCCACAAAACGACTGTCCAGCCCAAAGCGGCGAGGAATACCAAAGCTGTCCATGCAGCTTGAAGAGTCGATCTCACCAGACGAGGGACAAGACCTTCAAATCCCAAAGAGATGACCGCTCCGATAAGCACCACAAGGATGGGGGCAGCGGGGAGAAATCCTTCGTACATCACTTTCCTCCCAGAGTTCCAGGCTGAGGATCGGTCATGTGAACACTATGCATCGCCGCTTGAGCAACCGGATTGATCTCCTTCGTCACCCAATTCGGCAAGAAACCAAGAGCCAAGATCGCAGCGATCAAAATACCTGCAATCAAACGCTCCCGGCGGGTTAAATCGGTGGTGATCGCCTCGTCCACTTCAGGAGCGATCTGTCCGGTAAAGACGCGTTGATAAGCCCACAGGACATAAGTAGCCGCCAAAACGGTACCGAATACGGCGAAGATCACCGCGATCATCTGCGTGGACCATGCCCCCGTCATGATGGAGAATTCACCGACGAAATTGGCTGTACCCGGCAAACCTAAGGTCGCTAAACCAGCGATGAGGAATACTCCAGCCAAGAGAGGGGCTTTCGTCTGGATGCCGCCAAAATCGGCGATCTCGGCACTTCCCCGACGCTCCACAAGGAAGCCGACGATCAAGAACATCGCTGCCGAGCTGAACCCGTGAGCCAGCATGTAAAAAATCGATCCAGCTATTGAGGTGGAGGTGAAGGCGAAAATACCCAAGACCATATAGCCGAAATGGCTGACCGATGTATAGGCGACCAGACGCAAGAGATTTGTCGAGGCGATCGCTTGGAAAGCTCCATAGATGATCGAGATGACAGCCAAGACGATCACCAAAGGGGTAGCCCATACACTCTGTTCAGGGAAGATCGTCAAACACAGACGGATCATGCCGAAGGTGCCGATCTTATCCAAAATACCGACCAATAACGTGGTCGCTGCTGGACGAGCCTGCTCAGCGGTATCGGGCAACCAGGTATGAACTGGCACCATCGGAGCTTTGACAGCAAAAGCAAAGAGCAAACCGGCAAAGATCCCCGTCGCTCCCGCACCGTTCAAAGGTATGGAGGCGAGATCGCGGATCAGATAGGTCGGATGACCCATCTGTGCAGTCATGACATAGATGCCGATGACCGAGAAAAGCATGACCAATCCACCCGCGAGGGAGAAGACCAAGAATTTCAAAGCTGCACGAGCTCGATCGTGTCCACCCCATCCGAAGATGAGGAAGAACATGGGAATCAATGTGGCTTCGAAGAAGAGGTAGAAGATCATCACATCTGCTGCCATGAAGACGAACAGAGCAAAGCCTTCCAGCATCAGCACCAAAGCGGTGAAAACATGTCCCGACCAGCGGGAAGCCAAAGCCTGGGAGCATGACGGACGCCTATCGTATTCCCATTCTGCAAGCAGGGCGACAGGGGTTAAGACAGCGGTCAAGATCACCATCGCCTTACCCATGCCATCAAGACTCAAGGCATAGTAAACACCGAGTTGAGGAATCCATTGGACAGGTTCAATCTGGGAAGAATCAACCGTGAATACCGCCATAGCGGCGATGATCGCTGTCACCACGGACACGATCAAACCCGTCGCCTTACCCGCCTGTCCTTTCGGTAAACCAAAGACGATCAACGAACCGATCAACGGCAGGACAGCCAAGATGGTGAGAATAGTCAGATTCATCATCTCTCCTCCCTCAGGCCAATCTGCTGAGGATCAACACGGCGCTCACTAAGACGACACCGATACCCATCGTCAACGCATAAGTGCGCACATATCCGTTTTGGATCGTGGCGAAGATCTTGCCAATCCCCTTCGCACCCTGAGCTAAGGATTCCACAGCCCCATCGATAAGATGACGATCGACATTATCGACAGCCTTCACCACAGCAGATCCACCGCGGACAAAGACGAAATCGTTGAATCTATCGGCGAGCAAATCATTGCGTCCGATGTAAACGATCGGATTCTTCGTCCGAGGCTGTTCGTCAGCGATCTTTCCTCGATAGGCGAGAACTCCAATGAGAACTCCCATGACGACCAATCCCAAGGTGACCCAACCTTGCCATGGAACGTGGAGTAAAGAGGTCTCATGGGGATGGTGTCCAGTCGGACCGGCGAGCCAATGTTGCAAGATATTATTCAATGCCACACCCAAGACAGCCGATCCTGCTGCGAGGACGACGAGGGGAATCACCATGATGATCGGGGATTCATGAGGATGAACTCCCTGACGGTGACGTGCCGTCCCGAAGAAGGTCATCATCATCAAACGGGTCATGTAAAAAGCTGTGATCGCCGCACCGATCATCGCCAAAGCACCGAAATACCATCCGCGTTCCCACGCGGCTGTCACAATGTGATCTTTGGAATAGAAACCTGCGAATGGAGGAATTCCGATGATCGCCAAATATCCGATGGCGAAGGTGGCGAAGGTCCACGGCATCGCTTTCGCCAAAGCTCCAAAATGACGCATATCGGTATCGTCGTCCATCGCATGCATCACCGAACCGGCTCCCAAGAACATATTGGCTTTGAAGAAACCGTGAGTGAACAGGTGGAAGATAGCGAATGCTCCCCCAGCCGGACCGATTCCAGCAGCCAGCATCATATAGCCGATCTGGCTCATGGTGGAACCGGCAAGAACCTTCTTGATGTCGTCCTTGGTTGAACCGACCCATGCTCCAGCGAGCAAGGTGACAGTGCCGACGATGCACACAGCTAAAGAAGCGGCAAAGGTAAGTTCATAGATGTGATGGGATCGCACGACCAGGTAGACGCCAGCGGTGACCATCGTCGCAGCGTGGATAAGAGCCGAAACCGGAGTGGGGCCTTCCATAGCGTCCAAAAGCCATGACTGCAACGGAACCTGAGCGGATTTACCGCAGGCTGCGAGAAGTAAGAAGAAGCCGATAGCGGTCACCCACTGTGGAGCGAGATGAGAGATCTTGGCATTGACCTGTGCGAATTCAACAGTCCCAAAATGGGCAATCATCGTGAATAAAGCCGCTAACAGACCGAGATCACCCACACGGTTGACCAGGAAGGCTTTCTTAGACGCCAAGGCTGCAGAACGGCGATGCTGCCAAAAGCCGATGAGCAGATAGGAAGCCAAACCCACGCCTTCCCATCCGATGAAGAGCAAGGCGTAGTTATCAGCCAAGACGAGTACCAGCATCGCCGAGATGAACAGATTCAAATAGGCGAAGAAACGCCTACGGTTCGCATCGTGAGCCATGTAGCCGATCGAGTAGATGAAGATCATCGAACCGACGCCTGTCACCAATAAGGCGAACAGTATCGATAGCTGATCGATAAGCAACGCGGCGCTCACATTCATCTGCCCCATGGAGAGCCAATCAAAAATGTGAACGCGCATTGCACGTTTCGATTCAGGCAATGAAATCATCGAGATCCAGCAGGCAAGAGCGACGGCGAAAGAACCGAGAGCTCCCACTACGCCGAGCAGATGTCCCCAACGGTTCGTGGCTCGTCCACCGAGTAAAAGGATAGCTGCCACCACCATTGGAATAGCGATCATCAACCAGGCATAGCTGGTGATGCCGCTGGCATCGACAGGAAGAATGACTTGAAGTGGATTCACCGATTCCCCCTCAGTGCTTCAACTGGTTGTGATCGTCGACGGAAGCCGTGCGACGTGCGCGGAAGATATTCATGATGATGGCCAAGCCGATCACCACTTCGGCAGCAGCTACGACCATGACGAAAAAGGCGGCCACCTGACCATCTAGATTCCCATGGGCATAGCTGAAAGCGACAAATGCCAGATTTGCTGAATTCAACATCAATTCCACCGACATGAAAGCGATGATCGCATTGCGTCTCAGCAAGAAACCGAGCATTCCCATCGCGAAGAGAATGACCGAGACGATGAGATAAGCGTTGGGACTCATTCGTTCACCTCACTTGAAGAAGCCTCGATCTGTGCGCTAGCAGAGGTGGAATCATCGAGAGCTTCAGCGATAGCGCTGGCGTGATCGGTACCGTCCAATTCGTCTCGCGCTTCGGCGAAACTGGTCAAAGCAGCCGAGTGGACAGATCTCAAGGAATCGTTGACCACCACAGCCGCTCCACGCACCGCCAAGGTCGGAGATACGGATTCTTTCGCCACCGAACCATCTGGTAGAAGGCCTGGATATTCGATGGAATTATGTCGAGCGTAGACACCCGATCCCGGAAGAGGTCCAGGATTCGATTCCCCCGCGACAAAGGACCGGATCTTGGCGATCGTACGCTCCTTTTGACTCTGGGGTTTCGTCAAGCGCTCGCCATGAGCCAAAATGATTGCCGCCATCGCTCCGACCAGAATCAATGCAGACGTAGCGAGGAAGGCGAAGACATAGGGTCCGAAAATCAACTGCGCCAGTTGAGGAATATTCCCGTCATTCAACGTGGTATCGAATCCAGCGGAAACGGTGACGATGCCATTCCCCACCAATGCGATGACGATGAGGGCGAATGCTGCGACGATGAGCACCGAGAGAAAACGATGCCCTTTCACAGTCTCGACAACCGAATCGACCGAGTCGATACCGGTAATCATCATCGTGAACAAGAAGAGCATCATCACTGCCCCGGTATAGACGATGATCTGCGAAACAAAGAGGAAAGGAGCATCCAGAGAAGCATAGAGACAACCCAGACAGATCATCATTCCAGCAAGGCTCAAAGCCGAGTGGACGGGTTTGCGCGACAGGATCATACCGGCTGCTCCCGCGATGGCGAGAGGAGCCAGGATCCAGAAGGCAACGGCTTGCGCGCTGAGCGCTATCACTTCGTGTCCTCCTCAGCAGAGATGGGTTGACGGGTATCGAGCTGACCGCTCGGAGGAAGCCCGAGGAAATAGTCCTTCTCGTCATCTCCCAGACGACGAGGATGGGGAGGTTGTTCCATTCCGGGCAGAAGAGGAGCAAGGAGCTCATCTTTGGTATAGATCAGCGATTCACGGGTGCGATTCGCCAATTTAAAATCGTTCGTCATCGTCAACGCACGTGTTGGACATGCTTCGATGCACATGCCGCATAAGATGCAGCGGAGATAATTGATCTGATAAACCCGTCCATAACGCTCTCCAGGAGAGAAACGAGCCTCATCGGTATTATCTGCACCTTCAACATAGATCGCATCCGCTGGACAAGCCCAAGCACAAAGCTCACAGCCAACACATTTTTCCAAACCGTCAGGCCAACGGTTGAGCTGGTGACGTCCATGGAAACGAGGAGCTGTCACCTTCTCTTTGCCCTTCTGGGGATAACCTTGCGTGAAGGACTTGCGGAACATCGTCTTGAAGGTGATTCCAAATCCGGACCAGGCGCCCATCACAGATCAACCCCATTCATCGTTGCAGCGCGTTTCGGACGCTCATTGGTGGCTTCGCTGGACACTACCGTCTTCGTCCCTGGCATCGGCGGGACGGGATATCCGCCAGCAAAAGCATCGAATTCTTCTGGATCGTCAGTGGCGATCACCGCTCCATCGGGATGGATATCGTCTCGATCGGAGGAGAACCACACGACCGCCAAAATGATCACCAGCAAGATGCCGACGGCGATCAAGAAAGCCGGAGAGGTGAACGACCATCCGTTGACCAAAGCACCCCGGTAGAGAGCCAAGGCGGTAATCCACGCGAGATTGAAAGGGATCAAGACCTTCCAGCCCAACTTCATGAATTGGTCATAGCGGAAACGTGGCAAGGCTCCTCGCACCCAGACGAAGAAGAAGATGCAGAGCTGGACTTTGAGGATGAACCAGACCAGACCCATCCATCCACCATTCAAAACCTCGATCTGGTTGAAAGGCCACGGAGCGCCATAACCACCGAGGAAGAGGGTGGTCGCTACAGCGGAAACCGTTGCCATATTGATGTATTCAGCGAGGAAGTACATCGCATAACGGAAACCGGAATAGTCGGTGATATGTCCAGAGACGAGCTCCGATTCGCACTCAGCCATATCGAAAGGTAGACGGTTGGTCTCACCGAACATTGAGATGACATAGATGACGAAGCTTGGCAAAAGCACGAGGGCATACCAGCTGGGAAGCGGAATATCGAATCCGAAAAGCTGGAGAGGTTTCTGCTGAGCCATGACGATCTGCTCGGTTGACATCGAGCTGGAAAACATGAAGACCGCCACCAGCGATAGACCCATCGCCACCTCATAGCTGATGACCTGGGCTGTGGCACGCATGGAACCGAGCAACGAATAGGTGCCATTGGACGACCAACCCGCCAAGACAACCCCATAGAAACCTGTTCCTGCAATCGCCAAGATCAAAAGAACCGCAACTGGCAGATCTGTGATCTGTAGACGGGTCACATGTCCGAAGATCGTCACCTCGCCACCCAACGGGATGACCGCCCATGAGGCGAAAGCGCAGATCGCAGTGATGATCGGTCCGAGGTTATAGACCAAAGCATCGGTACGTGCAGGACGGAAATCTTCCTTGAATAACAGCTTGACACCATCCGCCATCGCCTGTCCCAAACCGAATGGTCCATGCATGATCGGCCCCAAACGATTCTGCATCTTGGCGATGACACGGCGTTCAAACCAGACGTTGAAGATCGTCCAGGTTAACAGCAGAACGAAAACTCCAACCACCTTGATAGCGATCAGCCACCACGGATCGTCCATCATCATCGGAGCAGGTGTGATCGGATTCATTCGGCACCTCCATTGACGGTGACGGCTCTCAGGTGAATCGGCTGTCCGCTGATCGTCTGTAGACGTTGCAGAGTCGATTCACCACTATTCATCGGCATCCACACCACCGAATCGACCATATCGGTGATGACTTTCACCGGAATCTCACAGCTTCCTTCATCACTGCTGATTCGCACAGCTTCCCCATCACTGATACCGATAGCATCAGCGGTAGTTCTCGAAATAGCTGCGAAAGGCTTAGGAGAGGTCAAACGCAGACCTTCAGCTCCGTCGATACAGCGAGCGTTGTCGATCGCCAAACGCCAGGTGGAAGCGATCAACCCCGTTTCAGATTTATGAGGAAGGATCTCGGGATTGTAGTGCGGTTTCGATCCATTCCAATCGGCGATCTGATCGTAATCGGCGCGAGCCGTTGCCGGTGTGCGGAATCCCAGATCGGATCCCATCGCATCGGCTAGAGCCGCCAGAACTCGCACATCGCTCATGGCGCTCGCCGCATTGGTATTCACCTGGCGGACGTGGCGTTCCCGTCCTTCCCAGTTGATAAATGTTCCCAACTGCTCTTCAAGCAAAGCGACGGGGAAGACCACATCGGCATGTGCGGTGACATCGCTATGACGCTGTTCCAAGCTGACGACAAATAGATCGTCTCGATCCATAGCTTCAGCGAGACGAGAGCCATCGTAGATATCGTCCAGAGTTGCCCCTGCGATCACCATCGCTTTCAACTCGCCTGTCTTTGCCGCTTCGATCATTGCTTCCAGATCCATACCTGGCTGTTCAGGCAGGGAATCATATGACCATGCTGCTGCTAAATCGACACGCGCAGCTGGATCAATCAGCGGACGTCCGCCAGGCAGCAAAGTGGGTAGACAACCAGCGTCCAAAGCGGCCCGTTCACCAGCTCGACGAGGAACCCATGTCCATTGAGCCGAATGGGAGCGAGCGATCTCGACGACAGTGCTCAAAAGACCTTCGATAAGACCCGCACGCTCCCCAGCCATGATGATCGTCTCGGAATCGATCGTATCTGCCAGGGATTTCAACACCTCGATCTCGTCTCCAGGACGGCACGGGATCCACTCAGCAGACATCTTCTTGGAACCGCGTGAAGCAAATGGGGCGATGGTGACGATCTTCGTCCCCATCTTTCGCCAGGCTTTACGCAGACGCAAGAAGACGATCGGCGACTCATCTTCAGGCTCAAAAGCGACTAGGATAACCTTCTTCGCCTTCTCGATATCCCCATAGGTAACGCCGTGTTCAACAGTGCGCATCGCCACATGAGCAGCAAGGAATTTCTCCTCGTCAGCACCATAGGGGCGGGAGCGGAAATCGATATTATTTGTCTGGAGAACACCTCTGGCAAAACGCGAATAGGCATAGGCATTTTCCAAGGTAAGACGTCCACCTGTCAGCACACCAACATCGCTGCCAGCAGCCTGAAGTCCAGCCACTGCCGCATCGATCGCTTCGGGCCAACTCGCCGCTTGTAACACTCCATCTCTGCGCACGAGCGGATGAGTGAGGCGATCTTCACCACGTGCCGAGCGGAAAGCGAAACGTCCTTTATCGCACGACCACTCCTCATTGACTTCGGCATCCTCACCTGCCAGACGACGTTTCACCTGGAAATGACGATGATCGGTACGCAATTCGCAACCAGATGCGCAGTGTTCACAGGTGGTGGCTGTGGAAACCAAATCGAAAGGACGCGCCTGGAAACGGTAATCGATACTCGTCAAAGCCCCGACCGGACAGATCTGAATGATATTGCCCGAGAAATAGGATTCATAGGGCTGATCGGCATAGATCGAAATCTGCGAAAGAGCACCGCGCTCAGCGAGAGAGATGAAATCATCACCCGAGATTTGCGAGCCGAAACGGGTACAACGCTGACATAGGACGCATCGCTCGCGATCGATCAGAATCTGCGCCGAAATATTGACAGGCTTCGGATAGGTACGTTTCACTCCCTCGTAACGGGATTCCTCACGTCCATGACTCATCGCCTGATTCTGCAAAGGACACTCCCCGCCCTTATCGCAGATCGGACAGTCGAGAGGGTGGTTGATGAGCAGGAATTCCAACATTCCCGCCTGATGCTTGGCGACCTTCTCGTTGGTTTGTCCGGTTTCAACCACCATATTGGGCATGACGGTCAACGCACATGCCGGTTGAGGTTTCATCGGCCGCCCATTGCCAGCATCGGGAACCTCGACAATGCATTGACGGCAGGCGGCCACTGGATCGAGGAGGGAATGATCGCAAAAACGCGGGATTTCAATTCCCATCTGCTCAGCAGCTCGGATCACCAATGTCCCCTTAGGAACATGCACCTCGATACCGTCGATCGTGGCGGTCACCAAATCGGGATCGCTCACGGCTTTGGTTGTCACATCGCTACTCAACTCAGACCCCCTCCAAGATGACGATCTTCTCGCGTTCGGTATCGCCGTAGGGGAAATAGAGGCTCTTCTCATAGGGGAAGAGCTCCCACGCCGGGGTATGGTAGCCGGCTTCAAATTCCTCACGGAAATATTTGATCGAGCTGGTGACATTCGCCACGAAACCGTCCGCTAAGGTACAGAAACTCTTCATGGTCACGTTGTCGCAGATATCGAGCAGTTTTTCGATATCGCCTTCCTTAGCTCGTCCAGCCTCAAAATTGCGCAGAGCTTGAACCAGCCACCAGCTTCCCTCACGACACGGTGTGCATTTGCCGCAAGATTCATGTTTGTAGAATTCCACCCAACGCAAGGTCGTGCGCACCACCGATGTGGTTTCGTCAAAGATCTGCATCGCCTTTGTTCCCAAGATGGAACCGGCTGCAACGACCCCTTCATAGTCCATCGGTGTGTCGATATGATCGGCAGTCAAAATCGGAGTGGACGATCCTCCAGGAGTGAAGAATTTCAAGCGATGTCCATCGCGAATACCACCCGCTAAATCCAGAAGGGTTCTAAACGGAATACCCATGGGAGCTTCATATTGGCCTGGGCGCTTGATATGTCCTGAGAGGGAATAGATCGTCGAGCCAGGGGATTTTTCCGTCCCCATCGACTTATACCAATCAGCTCCATAGTTGATAATCGCAGGTACCGATGCGATGGATTCGGCATTGTTGACCACCGTCGGGGAAGCGTAGAGACCAGCGACAGCAGGGAAAGGCGGACGCAAACGCGGCTGACCGCGTCGTCCTTCCAAAGAATCGAGCAAAGCCGTCTCTTCACCGCAGATATAGGCTCCCGCTCCAGCATGGACGACCACATCGAGATCGTAATCGCTTCCAAAGATCGAACGTCCTAGATAACCAGCCTCATAGGCATCAGCTACCGCTTTGCGCAAACGTCGGATCACATGGAGAACCTCGCCGCGCACATAGATAAAAGCTTTATGGGCGTTGACGGCATAGCTGGCGATGATAACCCCTTCCACCAAGGTATGCGGGGTCGCCATGAGCATCGGCATATCCTTACAGGTGCCAGGCTCGGATTCATCACAGTTGATGACAAGATATTTCGGTTTGGGATTGTCTTGAGGAATGAAGCTCCACTTCATACCGGTGGGGAAACCCGCTCCCCCTCGTCCACGCAGACCGGCATCTTTAACCATCTCGATGATGTCACCAGAGCTCATCGTCAAGGCTTTACGAGCAGCACGATAACCGCCCTGAGCCTCATAGCTCGACAGTTTCCACGAATCGTGTTGATCCCAATTCGCCGACAGGATCGGGGTGAGTGTATCTGTCACTGGATCTCCTCTGCAGGCTTCGGGGCGCTCCAGCCATGTTCGCGGGCAGCTTTCAATCCGCGTAGCGAAGGCTCCCCAGCGGACGGACCTTCATCTGCTCGGCCATCATCGAAACCTGCGAGTACTCGCTCGGCTTCCTTCCAGCTGGTAATAGTGGCACCGCGCGTGGAATGAACCTCTTCACCCGCGCGCAGTTTACGGATCAATTCCTCGGCCTTTTCAGGAGTCATCTGATCCATAAATTCCCAGTTGACCATCATGACAGGAGCGAAATCGCAGGCGGCATTGCATTCAAGACGTTCCAAGGAGAAGGTGCCATCCTCAGTGGTTTCTCCCTCGTGAATCCCGAGAGTATCTTCCATCTGCTTAAGCAATACATCTCCACCCATGACAGCGCATAGGGTAGTTGTACATACGCCGATATGATGCTTACCGGCTGGACGACGTCGATACATCGAATAGAAGGTGGCCACACCATTGACCTGGGCTTGGGAAAGCCCTAACAGTTCAGCGCAGATCTTCACTCCGGCATCGGAAAGACGTCCGTCCACAGACTGGACGAGATGCAGCATCGGCAGGAGAGCCGAACGAGGCTCTGGATAACGAGACATGATCTCGCGCATCTCAGCGATAGTCTCGTCTGTGATCTTGGTCGGCAGTTCGTCGCGATCGATTCTGACCGCATCGCTGTAGTCCGAGACGAAATCGTGTCCGCTCATCACGCACCACTCCTTAACAGATAGACAGTCATCATCGATCGACCCCACCCATCACCGGGTCAATGGAGCCCAAAGCCATCAACAGATCGGACAGCATCGCTCCTTCGCTCATGAGTGGCAGGGCTTGCACATGGTGGAAACCTGGATCGCGTAGATGGGCTCGATAGGGTCGCGTCCCCCCATCGGAGACGAGGTGACAAGCCAATTCACCACCAGGACCTTCAATAGCTGAATAGACCTGACCAGCGGGAACATGGAAACCTTCGGTGACCTTCTTGAAGTGGTGGATCAAGCCTTCCATCGATTGACCCATGATGTGTTTGACGTGCTCATGGGAATTACCCTGTCCGTCTGGGCCGACAGTCAATCGGCTTGGCCATTCCAGATGGGGATCTTGAACACGATAGGGCTGTCCGGCATTGGCTGCCAGACGATCCCTCACCTGTTCGAGAATGCGGATTGACTGATCCATCTCTTCAAGTCGGATCTCCCAACGTCCGAAAGCATCGCACGAGGTGCGTGTGGGAATATCGAACTCGTAGGTGTCATATCCGCTATAGGGCTGCATCTTACGCAGATCCCACGGATAGCCGGTCGCTCTCAAGACAGGGCCGGTAGCGCCCATCATCATACAGCCAGCTAAATCGAGATAGCCGACCCCCTCCATACGCCCTTTGAAGATGGGATTTTCCAATGTGAAAGCGCCCACTTCGGGAAGGTTGATCTTGAGCTGTTTAATCAGCTCATCGAGCAATTCGATGCCATCATCTGGAAGATCGTTTTGCACACCACCGGGACGAATATAGGCGTTATTCATGCGCAGACCCGTTACCGCTTCGGTGAATTCCAAGACGCGCTCGCGTTCTCTTAGACACACCTCTTGAACCGATGTGGCTCCCAATTCCAAACCGACCGAACCGACTGCGGTTAGATGGGAGGCGATGCGGTTGACTTCCAACATGAGAACTCGCAGATTTTTTCCGCGTTCGGGAATCTCATCTGCGATGTCCAAGAGGGTATCGACAGCCAAAGAATATGCCATCTCGTTATGGATACCCGCGACGTAATTGCAACGCGTGAAAAACGTCGATCCTTGAGTCCAGGTACGGAATTCGGCGTTCTTCTCAATGCCTGTATGTAAGAAACCGATTCCTGGACGTACCGACTTGACCGTCTCGCCTTCCAATTCCAAAACCAGACGCATCACGCCGTGAGTGGCGGGATGTTGAGGCCCCATATTGACCACGATGATCTCGTCGGCTCGATCTCGTTGAGATTCGATGATCTGCGCCCAGTCGGCACCGTTTGCCAAATATGCCTGTTCGACAGCTGGTTCGGATGACGTGGCGAACAGATCGGTGTCGAACGAGGATTGTTCGTAATGTGCGCTCATGCCTGGTAACTCCTGCGTTCGTGAGGCGGAGGAACGACTGCTCCCTTATATTCGATAGGGATACCGCCGAGAGGATAATCCTTACGTTGCGGATGTCCTACCCAATCATCGGGCATCAAGATGCGGGTCAAAGCGGGGTGACCATCGAAGATCACGCCGAACATATCCCAGGTCTCCCTTTCGTGATAGTTCACCATCGGGTAGACGCTGGTTAAAGAATCGATATGGGGGTCGTTCTCATCTACTGCCACTTCAAGGCTGATACGTCGATTGTGAGTGAAGCTCAGCATCTGATAGACGACGTGTAGTTGAGCGCCGTGATCGTTCGGATAGTGAACGCCTGAAACCGACATACACGCTTCAAAACGCAGCTGTTCATCATCGCGCAACACGCGGGCAAGTTCGAGTAATTTGTCGGCTTTCACGAAGAAGGTGATGCGTCCGCGCCAGATCGAAACCTTGAGGGCGAAATGGGGAACGAGCTCGGCCAAACGATTGGCAACATCGTCAAACCACCCTCCAAAAGGAGGCTCACATTGTCCCGGCAAGGTGATCAGGCGAGTCATTCCAGAAAAACCGGACGTATCAGCTGAACCGTGTCCGTCTCCCCACATGCCACGCCGGATATCCATGATGGGCTCATCTGTTCTCGTCGGCTCAGCATAGAGCTGTGAGAGGAAAGCATGGTGCATCGAGAGAGATCCCGACTGATCAGCTCCAGGCGACGTCATCTCACCTTCAGTGATACTGCGAGCTGGCCCTGTCGGTTGATCTTCACTGCCGACCACTTTGCCGTGAGGGGCATTGCCCTGCAAACGCGTCTCCTCGCTCATCGCATCAAACCTTTCTGCTCGATGGTGGCAGGCGAATTCAGGGCTTTCTGTTCGGCATCGCAGATCTCAGCTTCGCGATGGGCTCCGATTTTGCCCCATTGGACTTCCTTTTCACGCAGTTTGAAAACGGCGTCAATCAACATATCGGGTCGTGGAGGACAACCGGGAATATAGATATCGACCGGGACGATATGGTCGACACCTTGAACGATGGCGTAATTGTTGAACATACCTCCACTGGAAGCGCAGGCTCCCATGGCGATACACCACTTCGGATTGGGCATCTGATCCCATAGCTGACGGACGACGGGAGCCATCTTGTGACTGACGCGCCCTGAAACGATCATGAGATCTGCCTGACGAGGTGAAGCACGGAAGACTTCTTGTCCCCATCGGGCGGCGTCCGCACGAGGACCGCCATAGCTGATCATCTCAATTGCGCAGCACGCCAACCCCATCGTCAGCGGCCAGAATGATGCTTTGCGCGTCCATCCGGCGACCGCTTCCAATGTGGTCAACAGGACGCCTGCCGGCACCTTGTCTTCAAGACCCATCTTTGCTCCTTCAGTCCCACTCGAGGCCGCCGCGGCGCACGTTGTAGTAGTAGGCGATCAATACGGTGACGATGAATTCGATCATTGCGACCACTCCGAGAGTTCCCACACGGTCGAAAGCGACAGCCCAGGGGTAGAGGAAGACGATCTCAATATCGAACATGATGAATAGCATGGCGGTGATGTAATACTTCACCGAGAAGCGACCGCCATCAGCCGGCTGAGGGGTGGCTTGTAGTCCACACTCAAAGGAATCGTATTTCGTCCGGTTATATCGGGCGGGGCCAACGACCGCACTCAAACCGATCGACACGACGACAAAGATGGTCGCAAGGGCGACCATTCCTATGACGGGGATATAGGGATTCATATCCGCTGCGTCCTTCCGCTCATCCGGCTATTCGTTACCTCTCGCCTCAATGCGTCGCGGCACGGACGAGGTGGGCCACGGTGTCTATTCTGTCCCAGATGACAGTTCAAGTCACGTTGAGGGGGCTAACCTTGACAGGATGGTAATGACAAGATCGTCAACTTCGCGGTGATGATGGCTGGGAAGATTCGCCAAGAGCTTATGAACAAATCTCATCAGACGGGCATGAGGCAGACCGTATTTTGTACACATCTGCATGATGTGCGGATTACCGATGAGTTTGACGAAAATCGTACCTAGTCGGTAATACCCTCCCCATTCAGCCTTGATCTGATCTACATAATGTTCCAAGGCAACTTCCGCACTGGGTGTGTTGAATCCGCGGGCTTTGGCATCGGCAATACATTCCGCTGCGATCTGTCCCGATTCCATCGCATAGGAAATTCCCTCACCATTGAATGGCGAGATCATTCCAGCGGCATCTCCAACGAGCAATAATCCGTCCGCATAGAAAGGTTGACGGTTGAAAGCCATCGGTAAGGCAGCACCCCTGATGGGCTCAAGACGATTTTCTTCCCTGAATCCCCATTCGGCAGGCGTGGCATCCAGCCAGCGTTTCATGAGGGCTTTGTAATCGGTTTTCCCGAAAGCAGACGACGTGTTCAGCATGCCTAGACCAACATTGGCCGTCCCATCTGCACATCCAAAGACCCAACCGTATCCGGGAAGCAGATTCGATTTTCCAGGTTGGCCGTCCCATAGTTCCAGATAGCTTTCCAGCCACTCTAGGTCGGATTTCGGACTGCGATAGTAACTGCGAACAGCTACACCCATCGGACGAGAATCCATCCGGTCGCGTCCAGCTTGGAGAGCGAGACGCGCAGAATTTCCGTCTGCTGCGACAACGATAGGGGCGTAAAAATGACGACCTTGGCTGTCTTTGACACCGATAACGCGTCCAGATGCATCCAGCAATGGTCCTTCGACTCGAGTCTCGGTATAGAGACGCGCCCCTGAAGCCACCGCGATCCCCGCGAGCATATCGTCAAAGACCGTGCGCGAACACACCAGACCGTAATCGGGATAATCTCCCACATTTGGCCAAGGCATATCGAGCGGTTCTGCCCCACCTGCAAAAATGCGCAACCCTTTATTGCGTTTCCATCCAGCTTCTTCGCTGGTGTCGATGCCCAGACGAATCATCATTCTGACTGCTCGAGGGGTCAGACCATCTCCACAGACTTTTTCACGCGGAAAACCCGATTTCTCCAGTAGACATACATCCAATCCCGCTTTGGCTAGGAAAGCTGCTGTACTGCTACCGGCCGGACCTGCACCGACCACGATTACATCGGCTTTCTGTTCAGCCGAGGGGCTTTCAAGGGTAAGGGTGGACGCTTTGACGCCCTTATAGTCTGTGCTCATTCGGCTACCTCCTCGCGGTCATAGTAGCGATTTTTCGAGGCCTACTGCGAGCCGATTCCATCAGTTGTCACATCGCAGTTGCACAGATTCATTCCATCTCAGCTAGAGTCAGGGCGTGCTTATCAATCCGGCTTCTTCACGTCTACGCGCCACCACAATCGCCATAGACGAGGTGGGGAATCTCGCCGATTTCTTGCGGGTCGGCGATCAGGCTTTCTTCCATGGCAACGAAGGTTTTGTCGCCTTAGGCGAAGTAGCTCGCTGCGAGACCGACTCTATCGATGAGGCAAATCGCTGGTGGATAGAGATGATCGATTCGATCGAAAACGACACGGAGATGCCCGGACGTTTCGGGACAGGACCGATCGGCATCGGCTCTTTCCTTTTCGATCCCGATCATTCCTCTCAGCGCTCTGTCCTCATCATTCCCGAGATCATCATTGGGCGTCGCCAAGGACAATCGTGGATCACTCAGATCGGCTACGACCAAGTCACCCCCATCTTGCCGGAGCGAAGCGCTATGCCTTCGCGCTGTGAGCAGGTGGAATTTTCTAACGGTTCGGTGAGCGAGACAGAATGGAAAGCTATCGTCGCTGAATGTATCGAGCGCATCAAAGCTGGCGAGGCTCGCAAAGTCGTCCTGGCACGCGATCTTATTGCCCGTTCATCTACTCCCATCGATCTTCGCTCCATTTTGCGCTGGCTACGCGATTCATACGGTTCGTGTTGGAATTATCTCGTTGATGGGCTTGTCGGCTCCACCCCTGAGATGCTGATCCGCCGCGAATCTGGTCTGACGACCTCTCGTATCTTGGCGGGCACTATTCCGCGTATCGATGGCGTCGACGATATTCAACAGGCTTCGCGTCTGATGGGGAGCGTGAAAGATCTTCAAGAGCACCGTCTTGCAGTCGAATCGGTAGTCGATAGAATCCGCGATCATCTCCAAGCTATGCATGTGGCAGATGCTCCCTTCGTGCTCACCTTGCCCAACGTCATGCATCTGGCGACCGACCTGTGCGGGATTTCTTCACCTGAGGTGACGACTTTGTCTTTGGCGGGAGCTGTCCATCCCTCGGCTGCTGTCTGCGGATTGCCTACAGATAAAGCTCGCGAGATCATCGCTTCCCTTGAGAAGATGGATCGCGGACGCTATTCGGGAATCGTCGGTTGGTTGGATGCCCAAGGGGATGGCGAATGGGCTCTCGCCTTGAGATGCGGATATATCGATGCAGACGATCCATGCACCATGCGTATCTTTGCTGGCGGAGGCATTGTCGCCAATTCCGATCCCCATGCCGAGCTGGTCGAAACTGAAGCCAAGATGGGGCCGATGCGTTCAGCTTTGCGCTCAGCATGAGTGAGAGCCGGGCGATAATCACCCGGCTCTTAGTCATCGTGCCTTGCGTCGATGGTAGACGATTGCTTCCTTGCGTTTCTGCTCTTTCAACGCCGCCAATTCTTCACGGGCTTCTCGATTGCGTTCAGCGAGTTCTTCGGACGAAATCCCCCCACTGGACAAGACCATATAGGCGATCGCTGCGATGAGAGCTGAGGTGAACGAGGGCCATCCCAGAATGAGCGGTATGGTGATGAGAGCGACCATATCGAAACCTCTGATGAGGTTGATCATCAAACCGGGAGGAAGAGCGCCAAAACCCGTCGCCACCATGGGAGTTGAATAGTCTGCAGAGCGAGCAGTTACCCAGCGCATTGAAGCGATCAGACCCGCTATAGCGGTGATGAGACTTGCCGAGAAAGCATGCCATAAGCTCTCCTCTGTGAGGGATTCTTGACCGATGACCAGACGAGCGGGCGTGATGGCAATCGTCCATATGATCGCCACGAGTGCTGGAATGATTGATAATCCTCGATTGATATCCCTCGTAGACATCGGAAAACAACGAGCAAGCCCTTTAGAACGGGCGAGGACCCTCATCGATCCCAGAAGAGGCATGAAGAGATACATCATGACGATAGCGGTCAGCGGCCAGGTGAGATTCCCCAATCCCAACCCCCACAAGGCATAGGGAATGACCGTACTGATCGCAATAGAGACCAGGGAAAGAGGGGAACGACGCAGACGCAAGATCTCGCGCATAATCAATGCCTGTCGTCCCACTCCACGACCTGATTGAGGACGAACTGAGCCGATATCATGCCAGCGTCTTTGGACGAGAATATCCCTCATCAAGGAAAAGTCGAGGGCGAACATCGCCCCTTGCATTCCTTGGAGAAGAGCCGATCCGCTCATCAGACGAGACCTGGGCATCTTCCCCAGATGGAAGGTGGCGATCACCACAGCGGCGATAGCAAGGGTCAAGACGATGAATACCCCTGCGATGAGCAGGGCGTCTCGATGGATAAAGACGGTCTTTATCCAGCCACGTGACGAAGCCACTACTGCGATCAAGGTGAGGATCAGCAAGACAGATGACACGGTCTGAATCAGACGGTATGGCCATAATCTCTGATATGCCTGAGCGATCGCCAAGAGGGCGATCACACCTCCTCCCCCAGCGGCGGATAGAAGCGCCCACCATCCGACCTTGTAGAGGGCTAAGCCGCTCAGCATAGCGATTAAAGCGGTTAGCAGAGAGCTTGCCACGACAGCGCAGAATACGGAGGCATAGAGACGTTTTTTCAACAGCACATTCCGGCGCATCGGGGCGGATAGTAGCCAACTTCCTTCCGCCGATGAGGCGATAACCGGACCGAAAAGTCGGGCGGCTGCGCAGGTGGCACATATCGAGGCGAAAAAAGCCACGAGAGGAAGAAGATGGCGGGCGATCTGACAGGAGATATCGTGACACCCTGCGGCGGATTGTTGGACGCTGAGCAAACCCGAGACGATCATCGCCATCACGATTGCGCATGAGAAGAGGGCGACATATCCGTCGGTGATCATATTCCATACCGTGCGAGTCGCTCGTCCACGGCGCCAATCTTTCATCAAAGCCTTGATCGATGCTTCGTCTGCGATACCCGCAGAATAATCCTCAACATCGGCTAAATGCCCCTCCCATTGGGGGATGGTGCGCTCTTTGATCTGGGCAGGCGATAGCGCTACAGCCTCTTTTTTAACGCTACGACGTATCCGTTTTTTACTCGTCTTTCTCACAGTTCATCCCTTGTCTCAGCTAGGGATTCACTGACGGCGCTCTGGTCGCCGATGCGTACAATTCGGGCATTGAGAGCCTGGACGAGATTCGGCTCGTGGCTTGCCATCACGATAGCCAATCCTTTTGAACATTCATGGGCTAAACGCGCAGAAAGCCAGGCGATACCCTCCACATCAAGACGCTGTTCGGGTTCGTCGAGAACCAATAGTTTTTTCGGTCTTACGAGGGCTGTCGCTAAGGCGAGCCGTCTGCGCTGACCAGAGGATAGCGTGGAAGGAAGCTGACCAGATTGGGCGACAAGCTGCACCTCTTCAAGGACTTCGTCAACTAAATCATCGGGGTCTTCGAGTCCGTGTGCTCTGGCCAAAAGATCGAGATGCTCGACCACAGAGAGGTCTGGGAAGAAATCGAGATCATCGATGACGGTAGCCACATGTGCCCGGAATTGAGGGTCGGTCTCGTTGACCTTGACACCGCAAACGCGCACTTGACCACTGGTAGGACGATCCGCCCCGATAATGCAGCGGAGCAGCGTTGTCTTTCCCGAACCGTTCCGTCCAGTGAGAGCGATCACCTCCCCTTCTTTAACGGTGAGATTGATATTGCGGATGATCGTATGATCTCCATAGGATTTCGTCAGATCGCTGACGGAAAGAATCGTTTCTCTCTTGGCCATACTCTCTATTGTCGTATATGAACCAACCGATACCTATCCAAGACTTCACCATGAGCGAAGCGGACATCCATCTATGGACGTTACCTTGCGAAAAGGTTAGACTGACATGCACATCATCTGAACATTCAAGCACGATAAATGAACAGATATGATGTGGAGCCCGACGCATTTGGCGTAGTACTCAGAGCGGGGCCATCGCTCGAAGTCGCGCCGGGCTCCCTGCCCGCGATCTTATCCGCTCCTCTCCTCGGCCGGCGCAAAGGAGCACAGCGCCGTAAACATCGAGGATCGTGAACCTATCTGCGTCCTAACGCCCGTGGATGGCAAGTGGACGGGGAGCGATGATGCGGACTGTAGAGGTTGCCCGAATGACCGTCTTGGCAACTGGGAGGAGATACCACATCGTCCTTCGGGAACCAGGTAGTCACGGTGATAGACGCAACGCCCACAACAGGTCTGGGCAACAGAGGAATGAGTTCGGATGCTGTGATTTCTCATTGCCCTTCCCTTTCGTCTGCCGCCGATGACAGACAGGAGTCGAGGGCATATCAGAACCTCGAACTCACGCCCGCTATCCGCGACGAGTTAGTGAGTCGTCTTTGCTTCCACGTCGAGGTCCGACTTCTGGATAAACCAGTCACGGTTGCGGGACAGTGCGAGAATTTCACTCGTCTTCACCACGTGGATAGCGTTAGCCTAACACAGCTAACGAATCATGAAAAGCACTCCTGCCCGTCCACTCTTCGTCAGCAAACGCGCAGTTCTTATCAAAGTGTGGCACAGTAGTGGCGTGTCTATGCGCGCAGATTTGAAGAAGAATCCTCGCGAAGTCGCCGGCATGTTCGACGAAGTCGCCCGACGATACGACGTGATGAACGATCTTATGACCGCAGGTATGATCCGCCTGTGGCGTTCTGCTGTCATCAAAGCGATCGATCCGAAACCTGGCGAGTATATTCTCGATCTCGCGGCGGGAACCGGCACCTCCTCGTCCCCTCTCGCCAAAGCGGGTGCGAGAGTTTTCCCCACCGATTTATCTTTGGGGATGCTCCAACAAGGACATACGCGCTATCCTGATCTGCATTTTGTCGCTGGAGACGGTCTGCGTCTGCCCTATCGAGATCACAGTTTCGATGCGGTAACGATCAGTTACGGTCTGCGCAATGTGGAAGATACCGTCGCGGCTTTACGGGAGTTATATCGCGTCACCAAACCTGGTGGACGGATCGTCATCGCTGAATTCTCGACCCCCACCTGGGGTCCTTTCAATGCCCTCTACCGTTGGTATCTGGGAACGGTGATGCCTGCCCTTCAACCGGCATCGTCCAATGCTCAAGCCTATGATTACCTCACAGAATCAATTCTGGCATGGCCAGATCAAGCCCATTTGGCAGCTTTGATCGCTGAAGCCGGTTGGGATTTTATCCAATGGAAGAATCTCACCGGGGGAATCGTCGCTATCCATCGCGCCTGGGCACGCTGATCGCCATGGCTAGGTCGATTCCAGATTCAATCGCCCTGGACGCCTATGCCGCCATTCACTGTCCGGTGAAGGTTCAAAATACCTATGATGCGACGATTGATCTTTCCAAAGCTGAAATGGCTCGTCCCTTTATCCCCTCGCAAAGATCCGCTGCGAGCAAGGATAATCGCGATGAGATCATGGCCTTTCTCGGCAATCTGGAGGGCAGTGTCGATTGCCGGCGTTCAACTTTTCTCGACTCGTGTCACGCAACTAATGCGGCTTTAGAGGCTGGGGAGAAAATCATCCTCTATCCCACGTTTCGAATTGACACTCAGCACCACCGTCGCACAGGACCTTCCATCTTGATCCGAGCAGATCGACGAGACGATGGACGCTATGGCTATTACCCCGTCCACATCAGTTTTAGCCCTCAGCTGGAGCGCTATAGCGCACCGACGGGACGTATTTCTGCTCTGAGCGATCCTGTCTACGATTCATCTGTCCCCCTTCTCGATGGACGCAGGCGGACGGGACGAGATCACATGTTGTTGATCTTGGCTCACTATTGGCGCTTACTCGAATCCTACAACGCTCAAGCCTCGGAGCCGATCGGCGGTCTCATCGGTACTGATACGGTTCATATTGAACGCGATTCACACGCCGTCTGTCACGATAGATCCGCTGATAGCCGATGCATCGTCTGGTGCGATCTATCAAAGAAATCTATTCACACTTTTTCTAAAACTGCTCGCGGCCATTGGAAAATGCGTAGCGCTCTACAGCGTTATGATCACGAGTTTTCTTTCCGTCTAGCCGTAGCAGCTAATGCTTTAGACCTCGACAAAGGAGCTAAAGCAATGGTGCAACCAATCTATTCCTATGAATGCGATGACTGTCGCTGGTGGACGATCTGCTCCGAGAGAATGAGCAAGGACGATCTGAGCGTCCAGATCTTAAAATCTCGTCTCGATATCCGAGAGATTGCAGCATTGCGTTCTTTGGGGATTAGCGATGTGAACGATCTAGCTCAAGCCGATCTCAATCAGCTCATGGATGATTTCCTTCCCCTTGTAGGCCACCGTCCAGGAGCCGAGGAACGCCTGACGAAAGCCGCACATAGGGCTCGCATGATCGCTGCGCATATCTGCGTGGAAAAGATCACATCTGATCCCCTTGTCATTCCCCGCTCTCGAATCGAGATCGATTTTGATCTAGAAACATCGGCTGACCAGCGCATTTATCTTTGGGGCTTCCTCGTCAACGATCGGAATAATCCCCATGAAGAGCCCTACTATCATCCTTTCGTCCGCTTCGCTGATCTTGATGATCGTGAAGAAATCGACCTTGCAGTCGAGGCGATATCGTGGTTAAGCGATATCTGTTCGCAATATGAGGATGTGACCATCTATCACTATTCCGACTATGAGCTGGTTCAGCTCAAGCGTCTCGCCACTCGCTCGTCTCACCCGATCCTCAAGGCTGGATATCGCCTTCTACGAGATCATTCCTGCGACCTTTTCGCAATCGTAAAGAAGAATTTCTTCGGAGCCTATGGGTTGGGGTTGAAAGCCATCGCTACCACAGAATGCGGTTTCTCCTGGAGAGACGATGCTCCCTCTGGTCTCAACTCTCAACAGTGGTTTATCGATGCCGTACACGCTCCCACTCCTAGCGAAAAAGAGGCGTCCCAGAAACGTCTCCTCGAATATAACGAGGACGATACCCGCGCGACTGTCGCCTTACGCTCCTGGCTAAGCCGCTATGAAGACCCTTCGACGGCATCGAAAGAAGCGATGACGATATCGATTCCCTCGCAGGGTTCACTCAACACAGAGATGAGCTGATCGCGGGTCGCGACCCTTCGCGTTGTCCAGCCGAAACCGGCAGCAAGACGCGCCAAATCCAATCCATGGGGCATGACGAATAAGTCCTCTACACACTCTAGATCCCCCACTTCAAGGGTGGTGAAGATCGCTCCACCATTATCGTCAGCGACAATGATGCGCATATCGGGAATTTTTTCTCCCGAGATATAGATCAGCGATGTCAGATCGTGCAAGAAAGTTAAATCCCCTACCAGGACGGTGATCGGCTCTCTGGATCCCAATGCCACTCCTGCTGCTGTCGAGCAGATACCATCAATCCCAGCCAAGCCTCGATTTGCCCACACCGGTATGGCGGTGGTTCGAATGGGCGACAGATCGGCATGTCGAATCACCATGGACGGACCAAAAAATAATCCACTCGAGCAATATTCGACGACAGTATCGACCAAAGATGCACAGCTTAGAGAGGATCCACAGTCATTCCTCTCCAGATCGGCTTCTTTCCACGCTCGTAACCATCCTTCATCAATGCAATCTGGACGGGTGGGAATAATCTCGTCGGCAACAACGGAGACATTATGTCCAGAATCGTGCCAAATCGATGAATCGCTCATCGCCACGATCCGATGGCGAGACGATGCCAATAATCGGCTCACAGGACGCGACAAAGTGGGATGTCCGTAGACGATTACCGTCTGAATCTGATGGGCAAGATCTCCATCGAGAAGCTCTCGATAGGAACGGATAGCACATGGACCATATCGAGCATTGCTGGACGGCTCAGCGAAGAGAGGAAGGCGATATTTCTCAGCAAAGCGACGGGCGCGTTTACCCGTCTTCTCATCGGCATCTGCCGCCAAGACAACCGCTTTGCTCAGATCGACTTCGCATTGCTGAGCACATCGAGATGAGACGCGAATCGGCTCGATGGACGGCCATTGCCCTATCTGTCCATCGATGAAAGGATCGCTCATCGCCACGTTGATCTGGACAGGCCCTCGACGTCCAGATCGCTGACCGCGAGCTGCGATAATCCCCACTCCCATCGCTGCTACCCAGGCGCGCTCATCACGATCCGATGAGGATAAGAAAATCTCATGGACAAGGTGCTTGGGGAAAATTCCGTTCTGATATGTCGTCTGGTTCGCACCTGAACCGATCAGTGTTGACGGACGATCAGCGGTGATGACCAGAAGGGGAATTTGGCTGTGATACGCCTCCATGATCGCCGGTAAAAGATTGCCCACCGCAGTTCCAGAGGTCACGATGATCGCTGCAATACCGCGAGCCTTAGCCAAACCAAGAGCCGTAAAGGCTGCTGAACGCTCCTCAGTACGGCGATAGATCGTCCATTCTTTCCCTTGGGAGCACGTTTTTTGAGCCTCAGCCAAAGCCAAGGCGATAGACGTCGATCGAGATCCAGGGCATAAGACGATGGAATCCACCCCGTATTCAATGAGGGAGGCAACAATCACTCTCCCTAACTGAGCCGAACTCACAATCTCTCCTTCTCCCATTGACTCACAATCTCCAGACAGCGCTCAAGGCGACGATTCCACCACTGTTGCCTTTCAGGCGATGCCATATGGGATATCAACCTATCTGAGTCGATATGCCTACCGATCATGCAATAGTCCTCGACCCTCTTCCCCTCGATTTTCCCCTCAACAGGAATAAGAGGGGAGGAAGCCACATCTTCACTAAAGAGTGAAACCGTCCCTAAACCACACGCTCCGTCCAGGGAGGGTATACGCAAGGCAGCTTCGATCCCGCGAGAGATCCCAACAGAGCTTTCCAAAGCCGAACTGATAACGCCAGACAGTCCAATCTGTTCTTGAATAGCACAGCAAGAAGCGATACCTCCTAGAGGCTGCACCTTTAAGATCACCACGTCCGCAGCCCCCAAAGCGGCGACCCGATAGGGATCTTCAGCTTTCCGTATGGACTCATCGGCAGCGATTCGCACATCGAGATCACCCAATCGCTCCTTGAGATCTGCCAATTCCTCCACCGTTGCACAGGGCTGTTCAACATAGTCCAAGCCGATAGGTGCGAAAAGACGCAAGGCATCCAAAGCCTGCGAGGGAGTCCACGCTCCATTGGCATCGATACGGATATACCCGTCTTTACCCAAAGCCTCTCTCACAGCTTGAAGGCGTATAAGATCATCGTTCAGATCGGTACGCGGATCGGCTACCTTCACCTTGGCAACCTGAGCTTTTGATAAGCCGACCAGCTCATAGGCTCTTTGAGGTGTCGTGATGGGAACTGTGACATTGATCCCGACTTCGGTGCGCAAACGCCGATAGCGGGCGTAGTCGCTTTCATCTTCCAAAGCGGCTTTTAACCAACGGCTGGCTTCTTGATCTCCATATTCAACGAAGGGGCTCCATTCTCGATAGCGGTCTTGACAGCGCAAGATCATGCCCTCTCTGTGGGTGATCGAGCGGAAAGGCATGAGCATATCGAGGGAATAAACCCAGCTCTTATCGATAGTGAGCACTATTCACCTCACTACATCGTGGTAAAGACCGCCGCCACGATCATCCCTAGAGAACCGATCAATCCTCCCAGAGCCGTCTTTTTCAGCACCGGGATTAAGGCGCGTCCACTCGTATGAGTCATGACGCTATATGTAGCGGGAATAACAAGGATATACATCGCCAATGAAGCTAAGAGAGCCCACGATAGACAAGCGGAAGCGATCACCATTGCCACACCTGCTATCGCATTGCATATCAGATAGAACAGACGAGATAATCTATCCCCCAAGAAGGTCTCTAAGGTTTTCTTTCCCGCCAAACGATCGGTATCGATATCGCGCAGATTATTCGCCACCAGGACGGCTGACGCATTCGCCCCCAAGGCAACCCCCGTCCACCATGCAGCAGGGGTAAAGGACATCGTTTGGACAT
>JAEZYG010000034.1 GCA_023419175.1 Actinomycetes bacterium | reverse complement strand
TGTCGAACCGATATCCGTAGCAGCCGTGATGATCATCGTCGGCAAAACGTGAGGAAGCAGATATCGAGTGATAATGTCTCGCTGCCGTGTACCAGTCAAGATGGCGGCTTTTATATAGTCTCTTTGGCGGATTTTAAGCACAAGAGAACGCGCCAGGCGCGCATATTTCGTCCATGAGACGACAGCAATTGCAATAACCGCATTGGAAAGGTTGGGGCCTAAAATCCCAACGATAGCGATCGCTAAAATCAAGTCAGGAAAAGCGATCATCGTATCCGCTAAACGCATGATGACCGCATCGATAAACCCTGAAGAAAAACCTGCAATGATTCCAAGGACAGTTCCGATCAGACAGATGATCGCTACCACTGCCAACGTCGCACTCAGCGAAGTTCTCGTTCCCACAACAATCCGCGAAAAGACATCGCGACCCAAAGCATCCGTTCCAAACCAATGGGCGGCGCTAGGAGGCTGTAAAGCATCGTGCAAAGAGGTTTCTAAAGGATCTTGCAATGGAAGATAGGGAGCGCATAAAGCGATGAGCATGACGATCAAAGCACACCCAACGATCAGCGTTGTAGATCGATTGCGCTTCATGAAATCAACAGCTCTCATCTCCCCTCCCGAATTCTTGGATCGATGATCTGATAAGACAGATCAACAGCGAGATTGATGACCATATAGATCACAGCAATCCATAAAACGAAACCTTGGATGAGCGGATAATCTCTCGCCGCCACGGCATTAACAGCTAAATTCCCCATTCCTGGATAGGAGAAAATGATCTCAACTACGGCAGTCCCACCTAGAAGAGAGCCACACGATAGACCCAAGAGAGTGATAAGCGGCAATATTGAATTAGGCATAACATGACGCCATATGATCGTATTTTCTTTCAGACCTCGAGCTCGTGCCCCCATGACGTAATCTTGAGAAAGCTCTTCGAGTACCGCTGTACGAACCTGACGGGTATATTTCGATGCCATCGCAATTCCAAGAGTTGTACTCGGCAATACCAACGATCGCCAATCGCCTGCCGATGAAACCACGGGAACCAGACCTAAACGAACGGCGATAAAGTCCATGAGAATCAGGCCAAGCCAGAACCCTGGAATCGAGATACCGATAAAAGTAAGAATTCGAATAGCGTAATCAATCCAACGTCTATGCTTGAGAGCGCTCATAACACCTAATGGAAGCGATAAAACTAACATTATCGACAAGGATGTGAAGGCGATATAAGCGGTGTTTAAAAGACGCGAAGAAAGCAATGTCCATACTGCGGTATTTTTTGAAAATGAAATACCAAAATCAGCATGGATAATTTTATTGAGCCACGATATATATTGCACTGCAAAAGGGCGATCAAGCCCCATTGCGGAACGGGCAGCCTCAACCATCTCAGCGCTGGGGGTAATTCCAACAGCTTCATACATGGCGATAGCTGGATCGCCAGGGGCGAGATAGGTTAAAACGAAGGTAACGAAACTGATGCACAACAATACGACAAGAGCCTGAAGTAGGCGACGCCCTACCATGGTGACGTGAAATCCCATAGCGCCGCTCTCCTGTCATTTCTCTGGTAGAGACAATCTCCATCTGTCATAAATAGGTCCACATGACAGATGAATTCAGGCTAGCATCAGCTAAGAAGACGAAAAACTCACTATATTATTAATTTAGCCAATTACTTAAATAATAAAATTATCTCCTATATAAAGATATCTGGCTCACCCTCTCCAGGGAGGATGAGCCAGATGACAAGCTTTGATATTTATCGAATCAACTCGACAGCTCCCACCGTCTTTTTACCTCGACGGACAATGAGGAAGCGTCCTGCTAAAAGATCATCTTCCCTCACTCGAGCCTGCGGATCGCTGATTTTGACGTTATTGAGCCAGGCTCCGCCTTCCGATACAGCACGGCGAGCAGCGGATTTAGATGGCACGACCTTTCCCGCCGCTAAAGCATCGGTGACATAGGGCATCTGTCCATCCACCATCTCAATAGGAGCAGCTTTCAACTCATCAGCCAAGGATTTCATCATGGCATCGTCGAGATCGCGCAGATCAGCTCCACCGAAGAGAGCTCGTCCAGCAAGATCGGCAGCTTTACGCTGATCGACACCGTGGACGATATCGGTCACATCGTCTGCTAAAGCTCGCTGAGCCACGCGCAAATGTGGCTGGGCTGCAGTCTGCTCGGCAAGGTTATCAATCTGCTCACGACTGCGATCTGAAAAGATCTTTAGATAGTCAATCACCTTGGCATCTTCAGCGTTCAACCAGAACTGATGGAAGGCAAAAGGAGAGGTGAGCTCAGGATCAATCCATACCGTTCCCGTTTCAGTCTTCCCGAATTTTGTACCGTCAGCTTTCGTCAGCAAAGGAGTGACTAGACCATGGACATTCACCTGGTCTGTACGGCGAATAAAGTCGATCCCCGAAACGATATTGCCCCACTGATCTTGAGCCCCTGTTTGCAAAGTTGCCCCATAGCGTCGATAGAGCTCGCGATAGTCCAAGGACTGCAACAGCATATAGGAGAATTCGGAATAGCTGATTCCCGATTCGAGACGGCGAGCGACCACATCGCGAGCCAACATTCTATTGATCGAGAAATGCTTACCGACCTCCCTCAAGAAGTCGATCGTAGACATCTGAGAAACCCACTCGTAGTTATTCGCGATAATTGCGGCATTCTCTCCGTCTAATGACACATATTGACTCACCTGGGCGCGCAGACGCTCAGCCCATTGAGCGACGATATCGGCACTATTCATCACCCTTTCACCGCTCATCTTCGGATCGCCGATTAGACCCGTTGCTCCCCCGACTAGGAGAATCGGACGATGCCCCGCCCGTTGCAGACGACGAGCAAGTAGCAATTGCATCAGATGACCGATATGCAAGCTGGCCGCTGTCGGATCAAAACCGACATAGGAGGTGACCTGCCCGGCATCTAGATGGGCGCTTAAGGCTTCGATATCGGTGGACTCGGCGATAAAACCTCGCCAGCTCAATTCATCGATCAGTGCATTCACGCGTTTCAGCTTAATACTCTCAGTTGAGATCGCTATCAGACCACGCGATCATCTCAGATTGAATCTGGCTCACCTCGTCCAATTGCTCCAAAACTCGCACCTTTGCCGTTCCTCCTCGTCCATTACGTGACGCGATGGATCCCTCGACGTTCATCACCTCACGCACCTCGGGGGAAAGAGAAGGAT
>JAEZYG010000013.1 GCA_023419175.1 Actinomycetes bacterium | reverse complement strand
GCAGCCTGATCGATCGCTTCGAGTGCTGCCTGCTTGGCAGCAGATTCAGTTGAGACATTGTTGATGGTAGCTACACCAGTATCTTTAGCCTGGGTGATAGCGTCACCATTTTGTGCATCGTTGATAGCTTGACGTGCAGCATCGGCTGCTTGGTCCACCTCGGTTGTTGCGGCTTTCTTTTCTTCCTCAGTCATGTTCGAGGTGGTGATCGCTTGCTTCTTAGCGGTCACTGCATCTTCAATAGCTTGAAGAGCTCCTTGCTTTGCGTCAGAGTTTTCTGACACCGCAGTAATACTATCAATACCTTGTTGCTTCGCTCCTGCCACATCGGCATTGTTTGACGCACCGATAATGGCCTGGCGTGCGGTATCGGCCGCCTGATCTACTTCAGTTTTAGCAGCAATCTTCTCTTCATCGGTAAGCTTGGAGTCCTCAATAGCAGCAATCTTATCGGCAGCCACCTTATTGATCTCAGCAATTGCACCCTGCTTTACTGTGGAATTGGTGGAGACTGCCTCAATAGCTTTTGCGCCGTCTGTCTTAGCGTTCTCGACATCTTCTTGAGAAGCAGCATCGTTGATGACTTGCTTGGCGTTATCAGCAGCCTTATCTACCTCAGCCGTAGCAGCAGCCTTTTCCTCCTCAGTCATGCTTGAGTCAGCAATAGCCTGCTTCTTCTCATTAGCTGCTTGGTCAATTACATTAAGTGCTGACTGCTTATCTACAGCAGGATTGCTAGCCTCGTTTATTTTTTCCTGGATCTTCTCTGGAGTAAAGTTATCTTGCACGTTATGAAGAACTGTATCTAGTACATCTGCATTAAGAATCGAATTAGGGTCTAACGTATCCTTAAAACTATCGATCTCTGCGCGAATTCCATCGTATTTAGAATCAGCTGGGATAGTAGCTTTAATCTCATCAAGTTTTGATTTCAGGTTATTTACGGCTGCATTACCCAAACCGCCTTTAATCCTTTGGATCCTATCTCTTGTTATATTATGACGTTGGGATCTATTAGACTCATTAGCAATTCCGGTTCGGTGCGCAGTCAGGGTGCTCTTGAACCAAGTCGATGAAACGATTTCCTTGTTGAGCGCTGAGTTAAGATCAAGCGCGCCGTTATAAACCTTAATCAGGTCCGTAACATCTTCGAGTGTTAATTTCGCATCCTCATCACGACCCTCGTTGTAATAGTCTCGTACTTTCTCAGCCTCTTCTAACGGAAAGCTTTCTGCTTCTTCCGCGTAAGCAACAGCTGCACTAAGCGGAGAGGGGTAAGCAGTTGGACCAATACTTCCTGTGAAAACCAAACCTGCACCTAAAACAGCAGCTGCAGTCGAGTGTAATACAACTTTTCGTTTCATAATATTGTTCTCCATGCACAGGGGATCTGAGTTTGGAATCTCTCGAAAATACAATTAGCACGATATCATGTCAAAACCTACAGTTTAGCACTACCATGCTCCAAACCACGCAAAATACTAAAACCCCTGATCTATCAGCGTTTTTAGACAACAAAAAAGCTCCCGCTGAGGGGAGCTTGCAAAATCGATACTGTGTATCAATTGAGTGTCTAAGTGGAGCGGATGACGGGAGTCGAACCCGCCTCTACAGCTTGGGAAGCTGTCGTTCTACCGATGAACTACATCCGCGTGGCGCACTATCCATATTAGCGCACCTTGGGGGACAGTGTCGCACTCGTCAAGACAGCTCAGTCAATAAGAGGATGAGCTCACTTTTCTTTGCGACGGCGTAATACTGCCATACCTGCTCCCAGTAATCCCAATGTGGAAACAAGACTGATCGTTGCAAACCCTGATCCCGTCCGCGGTAGAGCAGAGGGGCGCTGAGTACGACTATCCGATTCGACCCTCATGTGCTCTTTTGCATCTGGATGATTCTGACCCGAATTGCTCTCTTTCGACGAGGGGGAGATCGTGGCGTTATGCGATTCGCTCACGTGGGCAGATGGAATCGTCGCACTGTTTCTATCGATCGTGGGAGCGGTATCCGATATCGGCAGATCTATCTCAGACGATGAAGGGGAAGGAAGGACGGTAGACGAGCTCGATGGCTGTGCAGATTCAGAAGATGATGAGTGAGATGGCTCAAGAGATGGAAGTGCACTCGTCTTATTTTCAACCTCTGAAGGGGATAGCTGTGACGAGGATATGGAGCTGGGAGGATTCGATGAAGAATTCGATTCATCGGGGGAGGATGAAGAATTCGCACTGCTGTCTTCACGTGTGGGAGTAGAAGGTGAGGTCAATGATGCCGACTCTGAAGGTGAGGGCTCAGATGATGAAGAAGTAGAAACCGATGGAAGAGAGGGTGAAGGGAGAGGAGATAGCTCCGTTTCTTCACGGTGATCTTTGTCATCATCTGTTTCGGGTGCGCTGGTCACACTAGGAGAGGGGTGCGTTGAATCATCAGTTCCAGGACGTGGCGCTTCGCTGGTCTCCATCGGTGCAGATGGTGAAGAGGATTCAGAAGGTGAGGCAACGAGCGAAGGGGAGACGGATACGGAAGGTGATGGGGTGCCAGATGGGAGATCTTCGCGATCGGGTAAGGTGACGTCTACTGCCGCGAGCATGGAATATCCATAGGCTTCTGCAGCGAAAAGGTAACGTCCAGCTTCTATGGGATCGCTATCGAGACGAGGGGAATCCCCGGAGGGATGGGAGACCAGTTTCCACTCATAGGGGGTTGTCGGCTTGGCATTCTCGGGCAGATCGACAGCGTTGCCCGTCATGGGGAGGAAAAACTTCCATATCGCTTTCACGTCGGAAAGCTGGTTTTTCACATCGAGGATCGTCTTATCGGAGTCAGCTGAATAGTCTTTCACAAGGGGGATTGCTGCATCGTCTTGTCCATCAAGGAGGGGCAAGACCACCTTCCATGCCTGATATGTACGCTGGGGGCGATTCGCATCGGTATAGAGGGCTGGGATATAGGCGTCATGTGCAGCTTGAGGACGGCGAGATGTGATCGCTTCGCTTCCCCTCGTCTTTACCTGAACATTGGGATGAAGTACTACTTCGCCGTTATTGATAATGGCGGGAGCAGTCGATGTGGAGGACAGGCTCGCCAAAGAAGTGCCGTTATTGATAAGGGTCAATGTGGCATTGGATACATCAAAAATCGTGCCAGTCGATGTGATGGCGGAGCGTGAGAAACCTTGATCTTGTCCGTTGAGATCGATGGTGATATCGCGATCAATGAGAATCGGTTGCTCTACAGTGACGGCATTCCACAGACGGATCGTGGAGTTTTCTTCGGCATGGGCGATGGCGTCAGCTAAAGAGGTATAGGATTTTTTGCTTCCATCGGGAGAGAAAACTTCAATGGGCTGACCTGCAACACTCTTTCCCTCCTCTTTAAGAGGAGGCATGGACATATCGTGATATCTGATAGCGGCAGTGCGCTCGGCATTCAATTCGTGATTCTGTCCAAAGCGGGTCTTGTCTTTGAGGTTTGGTGAGGTCTCGCTCTGAGAGCCTACGAGGAAATAGACTCTGCGTGCTCCGCCATTGGGTAGACCCGAGTCATCCCAGGTGGGATCGATGGCATACCAGCCGTCCTCTAGCTGGACAAGATTCCACGCGTGTTGCTCCCCGTGGGGCATATTGCGGTCGTTATATGCCCACCCTTGAGCGAAAGCGTTGGGGATTCCAGCCCGATCGAGCAAAACCTTCATCGCGGTCGCATAACCATAGCAGACAGGACCGCGTTCAGGATCGTTATCGCTCATCAAACCGGAAAAAGCGATACGAGAAGAGTTGTCGGCTCCAAGACCGCGCACGTTATAGGTATTGTTGCGAGCCAGCCAATCGGTGAAATAAAAAAGTTTCTCTTCAAGGGTAGTAGGAGCTTTATCTACGATCGCTTTGATCTTTTCGTCAAATTGACGTCTCGCCTCAGCAATATTGTCGGCGGTGAAACCGGATTCAAAATACCCTTCATCTGGACGTAAAAGGACGAGTTTTACAGAAGTGTTATCGGAAAGACGCTCCCATGCCAATTTATAACTTGCCACCCAGAAATACTCGGGATGGTCGTTGAAAAAGGCGAAAAGAATGCGGTTGAGCTTCACCCCGCTATCCCCAGATTGGACGATAATTCCCGTGTCGGCAGGGTTGGTGAAAGCGGAGGGGGCTTGGGTGCGCATCTGGTCATAGATCGCCTTCTCCTGATCGGTCAACTGGGTGTAATACCATTCACCCGCTTGAGCTATTTGATCGGTGGAGGCGTTCTCGGCTGCGATATGGGAGTTCTCAGCAAGAGCATATGGGGTGGTAGAAGAGATGACGGGGAGTGATAGGCAACATGCGATTCCAATAGAAGCGATTGATTTCACAGTCCGTAAGGAGGTGAAAGTCTCGAAGGAATATGGGCGTGATGTGGGGTTCGTCATCGTCTTATCGTCCTCAGTGATATGCAAAACTACGGATACATTTTGGCATTGCGCGTTAAGGAAATGCAAGGTGTTCTATTAATTAAGCGATAAGAGAAATGCTCTGTCTTGTGAAGGTTGGGAATGGGTTGATAGTAGAGATGTGGGATATGGATTTTGTTGAAAAGTAAATTATCTGGAGAGCCTGATATATGATTCGATGTAAAAATCGAGGAGGTTTCTATGTTGAATCTATATCAAGGCGAATGAAGGTAAATAATATATTCTCCATTGTGCTAGGAGCTATATTTTAATAAGAGGAATCTCGATAGTTTTTCTTAGTGTCCCTTGGGTATTGTTGTGATGTTTTATTATACTATCTTCTGAAGTATTAGTATGTATTTTTTCTTCTTCTGTGCACTCTCTTATGGTGTAAAATTCCTTGTTGTGGACTCAAGTTGTATGCGGGGGGGGGTGCAGTATCCTGGGAGTCAGTCTTATCGCTTTCAGTGAGGAAAAAATATGACTGACGAACAAAAGAAGAAACCTTTTTATAAGCGTGCCTGGTTTATTATTCTGGTGATTGTCGTTGTTTTAATGGGTTTCTATAGTTTAGGCCAGGAAGGTAAGGAGTCCGATAAAGCCTCATCTTCCTCATCTAGTTCCTTAAATGCAGAGAAAGAGGCTGATTCCTCTCCGTCTGCTGAAGTGGAGGCTGAAAAGAAAGAGGAAAATGTACCGGCAGAATATAAAGCTTCCTTGAAGGCAGCAGAAGGCTATTCTAATACTCTGTATATGAGCAAGCAGGATATCTACGATCAGCTTGTATCGGAATACGGAAATAAATTCCCTCCTGAAGCAGCTCAATATGCAGTTGATAACCTGGAAGCAAATTACAATGAAAATGCTTTAAAGCAGGCGAAGAATTATCGTGAGAGTCTACATATGTCGAATGAAGAAATCCGCGATCAGCTGACCTCAGAATATGGAGGTAAATTCACTAACGAAGAAGCTGACTATGCCGTGTCTCATCTTGATGACTAGATGACGATGGGGGAGGGATCCCACCTCCCCCATCATTGCCGAGAAGAAATGATCGTACTATCGGCTTTAGGCGTGAGATGGCTGTGCATATCGTGCCTGGGAACCTCAGCAACTCATATCCATACGGCATCTTTGAAAAGCTTTGAGAAATGCTTGTAAAAGGGTGATCTCAAGAAGCGGAAGAAAACCTGTTTGCCTCGAGGAAGGCGAGCACTTATGATAAGGCTCACGAAGGTGTGTTAATCCGATCTGGATGCATTAGCCTGGTCGCCGCTTAGCGGTACCGAATCCTGCTCATAGATCGGAGACTTGTCAATGGCTGACAAGGTACGCGACTATTCCCAGCTTGCCCGAGATATCGTTGACATCGTGGGAGGGGAGGAGAATATCTCCCACGCCGTCCACTGCGCAACGCGTCTGCGGTTAACGTTGCGTGAACGTCCAACAGAGGCAAAAGAACGCGTCGCTTCCCTCCCAGGCGTTATCACCGTCGTTGAAAATAACCGCCAATTCCAAATCGTGATCGGCTCGCATGTCACAGACGTTTTCGCTGCCTTAAAGGCGCAGACGAATATCTCGACAGAGGAAGATGGGAAGTCACGAGGATCGATCCTCAATCAGGTCATCGCTACGATGTCGGCAGTCTTCGCTCCTTTCATCTATATCCTGGCCGCCGCCGGTTTTATTCAAGGAGCGTTGATCCTCGTCCGACTGGCATTTCCCTCCTTCGCCGATTCAGGAACCGATCAGGTGCTCTCCCTCATCTCATGGGCGCCTTTTACCTTCCTGCCGATCTTCATCGCGCTCACCGCAGCCCAACATTTCAAAACGAACCTCTACACCGCAGTATTTTGCTGTTCGGCATTGGTCTCTCCAAGCGTCGCTGAACTATCGGCTGCCATTCAAAACGGTGAAGCTCTCTCCCTATTCGGAATGCCCCTATCGTCCACCGTCTACACCTCGACAGTCATTCCTCCGCTGGTCTTGGTATGGTTGCTGTCCTATCTCGAACGTTTCCTATCGAAGAAAATTCCTGGAGTAGCGGGAGCGATCTTCGTTCCTTTCATCTGCGCTCTCGTCATGGTTCCTCTCACCTTCATGCTCTTGGGTCCGATCTCTGCAGGTGGCGCCAATGCGGTAGCAAATGGATATAACTGGCTTGTCGATACTGTTCCCGTTCTCGCCGCCGCTATCGTCGGCATCTTTTGGCAATGCATCGTCATCTTCGGTTTCCATTGGGGAATCACTCCAATGGTTTTGGCTAATTTCGATCAATACGGTTTCGATTCCTTCCAGGTTTTCCAGACGGCGGCAGTGCTCGGGCAAGTTGGTGCAGCTTTCGGTGTCTTTTGTCGAGCACGCTCCAAGAAATTGCGTGGCCTTGCTTTATCCGCTTCGGGAACCGGTATCTTCGGTATCACAGAGCCGGCAATTTTCGGCGTTAACTTGCGTTTGAAGCGCCCCTTCATCGCAGGCTGTCTTGCTGGTGGAATCGGAGCTGTCGTCATCGCATTATTCGGATCTCGCCAATATGTTTATGCAGGTCTTCCCGGTGTTTTGACCATTCCCAATTCCTATTCACCCGACAATTCGAATTCCTTACTCGGCGTCATCGTCGGATGCGCTGTCACCCTCATCTGTGGTGCTATTTTTGCCGCTTTCAGCGGTTTTGATAATCCACGCGACTCCGAAGCCATTCCTGTCGAGCGGAATGATGAGAAATTAGCCGCCGAGCGTTCAGCCTATGACGCCGCCCTTCTAGCGAATGGGAGCGTGGCCCGTCTGCACAGTCCTGTGAATGGAGATCTTCTCAGCCTTGACGATGTGCCCGATGAGGTCTTCGCCTCTGGAGCGATGGGGCAAGGAGTGGCGATCAATCCCGAATCCACAACCATCCTTTCGCCATGCGATGGAGAAATCGTCACACTCTTCCCCTCCAAACATGCCTTGGGTTTACGGTGCGAGAACGGAGTGGAAATACTCATCCACGTCGGTCTTGATACCGTCACATTGAACGGGTCAGCTTTTGAATCGCACGTTATTGAAGGACAAAAAGTTACGTTAGGACAACCCCTTCTCACTTTCGATATCGATGCGATTGAAAAGGCTGGACTCTCCCCACTCACCCCAGTGCTTATCACCAATGCCGCCGATTTTGGACGCTTCATGCCACGTCCAGGTATCACAGTGGAAGCTGGAGAAGAGATCGGTGCCCTCATCCCGACAGAGCAGATGGCTACACGAGGAGAATAGGACGATGACACAGCAGAAGACAGACGCATTCCCCAACGGATTTTTATGGGGAGGTGCTGTTGCAGCCCACCAGATTGAAGGGGGATGGGATGCCGGCGGTAAAGGAATGAGCGTGGTCGATGTCCTCACTGGAGGAGGACATGGAATCCCACGTCGTATCACCGAAAAAGTCGAGGCGGACGAGTACTATCCCAACCATGTCGCTTCGGATTTCTATCATCGTTTCCGCACCGATATCGATCTTCTAGCAGGGATGGGTCTGAACTGTTTTCGCACCTCGATACAGTGGTCACGAATCTTTCCGCGTGGAGATGAATCCGAACCCAATGAAGAAGGTCTGGCTTTCTATGACCGTCTTTTCGACGCTCTCAACGAAGCGGGGATGACCCCTGTGGTCACCTTGTCTCACTTTGAAATTCCTCTTTATATCGCACGCGAACTGTCAGGATTTGCCAATCGGGAGGTCGTGAAGCATTTTGAACGTTTCGCCCGCGTATGTATTCAGCGTTTCCATTCAAAAGTGGGATATTGGATCACCTTCAATGAGATCAATAACCAGTTGGATACGCGCAATCCTCTTTTCTTGTGGACGAATTCTGGAGTCACTCTCAACAATGGGGATAATCCCCGTGAGATGGTATTGAGAGTGGCTCATCATGAAGCTTTAGCATCTGCTCTAGCAGTCAAAGCCTGTCGCGAAATCGCACCTGATGCGAAGATCGGCTCGATGATCTCGATGGTGCCTATCTATCCGGCGACATGTAATCCAGACGATATTATGGCTGCCGAAATAGCGATGAGAGAGCGCTATCTTTTCCCCGATATCCAAGTTCGTGGAGCGTGGCCGCGCTATGCTCTCAACGAGATCGAGCGCGAAGGATACGATATCGGCATACGCGAAGGGGATGAGAAGATTCTCGCTGAAGGGCGAGTCGATTTCCTCTCGTTCTCCTATTATATGTCGACAACGGTATCGTCTGAAGCGGCTAATGAGGATAGCTTAGTAGTCAACGGCGGCTTGGCTAATTCGGTGAAGAATCCCTATCTGAAAGCGACAGAATGGGATTGGACGATCGACCCGGTAGGTCTACGTTATAGCTTGAATGCTCTCTATGGACGTTATAACGTTCCCCTCTTCATCGTTGAGAACGGTTTCGGGGCGATCGATCAGCTCGATGAGGGCGGAATAGTCCAAGACGATGATCGCATCGCCTATCTGAGTGCCCATATCGAGCAGATGAAGAAGGCAGTGCTTGAAGACGGAGTCAATCTGATCGGTTATACCCCGTGGGGAATTATCGATCTCGTCTCGTTCACCACAGGAGAGATGCGTAAACGATACGGAATGATCTATGTGGATCGTCACGATGATGGAAGCGGAAGTTTGGAAAGGCGACCGAAGAAATCCTATGAATGGTATCGCCGTGTCGTCACCAGCAATGGTGAAATGATCTGACCATATGCGACAAGGGTGTGTAGAGAGGATATCCTGATCTACACACCCTGAGCGGGTAGAAGGAAGCATGAACGCTGAATCGGTGACGGTCATTCGATCGTTGAATAATAATGCTGTTCTTGTCAGCGACGGGACGCAGCGCTATATCGTCATGCGTAAAGGCATTGGGTTTCAGCGTCGTCTCGGCGATGAGGTTGCGATTCGTACGGACGATGAGATCTTCACCACGCGTCTGGAAGGATCTGCTGCTCGTATCGCTCAATTCGTAGACGAAATTCCCCTAGAAGTATTTACCGTAGCTAGACGAGCGATCACCTATGCCAGAACCGTCGTAGGTGGGGGAAAGGACTCACAGATCCTGCTCTTAGCCATCGCTGATCACCTGAATCAAGCCGTCTTGAGGGCACGTCAAGGAATCGTGATCGACTATCCAACTCGCTGGGAGGTATCACAGCTCTATCCCAGCGAAATGCGACTTGGACAACTCGCTTTAGAGGTTGCGCGTAAAGATCTATGTCCTGAATTGCCCGATAGCGAAGCCACAGCATTGGCAATGCATTTCGTCAACGCTTCCTTCTCGTCTGGAGATCTGGTCAAAAGCGCTCAGATGACCGATCTGATCAATGAGGTGATCGGCATCATCGAACGCCTCTTGGGTGAACAGTGCGTATCGGATGCGATGAGTGTTGCTCGTTTCGTCACGCATCTGCGCTACCTCTATGTGCGCATCAATGATGGACGACAGCTCAACGATCCTGTTGACCACTCCCAATTAGGCGGAAATGCTCAAGTGCGTAATGCGGTAAAGAAGGTGGCATCCTGTTTTGAACAGATGGGGTCGGCGCTGAGCCCAGCCGAAATTTTCTATCTGCAATTACATATCGAGAGATTACATCACGATCGTCTGCGCTGAAACGAAAAATTATTTAATAATCCCTTGTGGATACACGATATTAATCGTTCCAGTGGCGGCGTACCCCATCGGCAACCCGATTGAAAAGATCTTGATCGATACTGACAGAGATTCTGCGAATGGTCGTCGGATCGATCTGAATAACCCTGTCGAGACGCACTTCGCTTTCGCGATGGTCGCGGTCCCATGCGCCAGGGCCAAGATTCATCCAATAGCGTCCAGTGGCGTTCTCTTGAGCCTTATCTCGATCGTGATCCTTACTGGTAAGGGGAAGACCGAGCAAAGTTCCGTCCGACAATTCGCAGATCACCAAGACAGGACGATCCTTACCCTGTGAATGATCCTCTTCAAAGGGAACCCACGTCCAGATGACTTCGCCAGGTTGAGCGCGATCATCTGCCTGCGGACGGTATTCCATCGGCGGTAAGCCGTGATAATCACCCGGGTAGTCATGTCCTTGAGCGGATGGGGGAGCGCTGTGAGCTCGTCTGCGAGGGGAGCGGTGATAGTCACGCGTGGTGCGTTCTCCGCGCTCGCTGACAATCTGGGAAAGGGTAGATATTGCGCTATCGACTAAGGAATCGGATTGTGGACGCGATGAACGGTAGGAGCGAATCACCTCGCTCACGATGGGAAGAGCGGCTTTGGCGATACGTCTCCAGTTGACCATGGATCATTCTCCTCGCAATGTGATGGCATGAGAAAGGCTATCGCTTTTCGTACCATAGGGACTATATGGGTCGCGATAGTTCTTCCAGGCATCGAGATAGCGTGTGATGAAGGGGAGGAAAGAGATCGCCAATGCCACAAGGGAGCATAGCGGAACTGCCCACATCCACATTTGCCGATAGACGATGGCAAGAAAGCCGCTCACTACAGATGAAGCGATGAGGGTGCGAGACCACGATTTCCCCCACCAGATGTGATGGGCGGCAGCCATGGGGAAAGCGGTCATGATGATCGCACAGATCGCCATGAGGCAGACGCTGACAACCGATAGGACAGATCCTGGAAGAGGGTTTAGCCATGCGATGAGATTGGCGCTCGTGGGGAATGTTGTCATATGGATTGCGCGCCACCAGTAGAGCCAATATCCCACCACGGAGAATGTGGAAGCGATGATGAGCGAGATGGTGATGATCGTCACTGCGAAAGAGCGCGTGGGCATTCCCGTACGAGAGCTGATCGGCCAGCGATCTTGGTGGATGACAATGGGCTCAAAAGTGGCCAGAGGATAGGGAGCAATTCCCAAGCCTTCAATCCCAGCAGATGAAAAATCGGCAGTTGAATTATCAACTCCTGATGTATTGGTGGATAAATCCGAAGTGTCCATATCGTTTCTCACATTCACCTCCTCTTAACAGATTAGCGAGCGGATCAATCGCTCTATCGACGATAAGACTAGGCTTAGAGATATGACAGTGCGTTGGCCGGTAGTCCTTTTCGATCTCGATGGAACCTTGGCGAATACGATCGATGCCATCGTCGCCTCCTATACCTATACATGGGCTTCAGTGGGCAGGGAAGTCAGCCGAGATGAGATCATCCCCTGGATTGGACGCACTTTGAAAGATGTCTTTTCTGAACAAGCTCCTGATCAAGCGGAAGAGTTGGAAGCTCGATATATTGAGCACAATATGGCTCACCTCGCTGAATTGGTGACAGGCTATGAAGGAATTCCAGAATTGCTTGTGCGCTTGGATCAGCGTGGGATCAAGACGGGAATCGTCACTGCGAAGAGACGATACAATGCCGAGATTACGATGAAATTAGCCAATATCCCCTCCACAACGCCTTTGCTATGCGCTATGGAGGATTGTCCTTCGCATAAGCCGCATCCAGCTCCCTTGCTCAAGGGTTTAGCCACAATCTCACCTGATACTCCACCTGAGCAGGCAGTCTATATCGGCGATGCCATCTTCGATCTCCAAGCGGCTCATCGAGCTTCTATGAGTGGAATAGGTGTGTTGTGGGGAGCTGGACGTTACGAAGATCTCCACGCTCAAGTCCACGAGCAGATCGTCAGCAGTATCGATGAATTATCCGATGTATTGATCGGGTGATCTCGTCTCTATGCGTCGATAAGTTGAGATGAGTGATGGGGGCAATCCCTGCCTGAAGAAAAATGAATTTGATTTACTAAGTTTTCTCTTTCTCATCTTTTCTTTTCTAGACGAGAAAATGGCAACTAGAGCAAAATGTGAAATTGTGCATCTGAGTGGACGAATGTTGCTTTTTCGGATGGGCTCTCCTGTCACCGCTGAGAAAGGCGATCTGTCTATGGGTGTCTCATATGCGGCTGACCTGCACTTTTAATCTTTTCTGCCTTGGGAAAGAGGGAAAATAATCTCTCTGATCTTTCGGCTCGGAGAAGGATTTAATGCTTCGCTGCATCAAAGGCGGAAAATATAGCGTATCAGCGCAAAATAATGAAATTTTGTTACAAGAGAGCCGTCTTGGATAGGCAACAGGGCGGTATGTGTTTTTCTGTCAATATTTTTTTGTTTACCCTCAAAGGGAGCGCACTGCCGAGCTACACCCTCAGCGGTGCTATTCGCTGAAAGGGACGTAGCAGGTTCGTCACTATCGCCGATAGGGACGGCGCAGATCGAAATCGATCATCTACTGAGGAGAACCTTTCGTGTCAGCACCAGTTCACACTGAGCCCGCCTCGTGGAGCAGTTGGGATGGATTCACCCCTGGCCCGTGGACAGATACTATCGATGTGCGCGATTTCATTCAGCGCAATTACACCCCCTATGAAGGCGATGATTCTTTCCTCGCCGGTCCTACAGATAAGACGAAACGTCTGTGGGAAACCCTTGAAGAAAAATATCTATCCGTCGAGCGCGCTAAGCGCGTCTACGATGTCGATACCGATACCCCCGCTGATGTGGATGCCTTCCCGCCCGGTTATATCAGCGATGATGACGATGTCATCGTAGGTTTGCAAACCGATGAGCCTTTAAAACGCGCCATGATGCCCAATGGCGGATGGCGCATGGTTGAAACCGCAATTCGTGAGGCGGGTAAAGAACCCAATGAACAGATCAAGACGATCTTCACCAAATATCGCAAGACGCACAATGAAGCCGTCTTCGATATCTATACGCCGCGAATCCGCGCCGCACGTTCTGCCCATATCATCACTGGACTTCCCGATGCATATGGACGTGGACGTATCATCGGCGACTACCGTCGCGTCGCCCTCTACGGCGTAGATCGTCTCATCGAAGATAAACAAGAAGCTTTGAATAGCGTTGCGACAAAGCCTTTCTCGGAACATTGGTGTCGTTTCCGTGAGGAGCATGCCGAACAGATCAAGGCGTTGAAGAAACTTAAAGTGATGGCGCAATCCTACGGTTTCGACATCTCCAAGCCTGCTTCAAACGCCAAAGAAGCCGTCCAGTGGACCTATTTCGGCTATCTCGCGTCGATCAAATCCCAAGACGGTGCCGCAATGTCTATCGGACGTCTATCAGGATTCTTCGATATCTACTTCGAACGCGATTTTGCACGAGGCATTCTCACCGAAACGGATGCCCAGGAGATCATCGATGCCCTGGTGATTAAATTGCGTATCGTGCGTTTCCTTCGCACCATCGACTATGATGCCATCTTCTCCGGCGATCCCTATTGGGCGACCTGGTCGGATGCTGGTATCGGAGAAGACGGACGTACTCTGGTCACCAAAACCTCTTTCCGTCTCTTGCAGACCTTGGTCAATCTTGGTCCTGCTCCAGAACCCAATATCACGATCTTTTGGAATCCAGAATTACCTGAAGGGTATAAGAAATTCTGCGCGCGTATCTCGATTGAGACCTCGTCGGTGCAATACGAAACCGACCATCAGATCCGTGAACGCTGGGGAGATGACGCCGCAATCGCATGTTGTGTCTCGCCGATGCGTATCGGTAAGCAGATGCAATTCTTCGGCGCCCGCGTCAACTCCGCTAAAGCATTGCTCTATGCCATCAATGGTGGGCGAGATGAGATGAGCGGTAAACAGGTCGTCGAAGGATATGAGCCGATCCAAGGGGACGGTCCTCTCGATTTCGACGAGGTATGGGAAAAATATGAGAAGATGCTCGACTGGGTGGTGGGTACCTATGTCGAAGCTCTCAATATCATTCACTACTGCCATGACCGCTATGCCTATGAAGCGATGGAGATGGCGTTGCACGATTCCGATATCGTGCGGACGATGGGTTGCGGCATTGCTGGGCTGTCCATCGTTGCCGATTCCCTTTCCGCGATCAAATATGCCAAAGTTACGCCTGTTCGAGATGAGACGGGTCTGATCGTCGACTATGTGACAGAAGGTGAATTCCCCGTCTATGGCAACGATGATGATCGTGCAGACGATATCGCCGCGACAATCGTCCACACCATCATGAGTAAGATCAAGGCGATTCCGATGTATCGTGATGCCATTCCAACCCAGTCGGTTCTCACGATCACATCGAATGTCGTCTATGGCAAAGCGACGGGAGCTTTCCCCTCCGGACATGCGGCAGGAACGCCTTTCGCGCCTGGAGCCAACCCTGAAAACGGTATGGACACCCATGGCATGCTCGCCTCCATGCTCTCGGTAGGAAAACTCGACTATAGCGATGCATTGGACGGTATCTCTCTGACCAATACCATCGTCCCGTCCAGCCTCGGGCGCACCCTTGACGAACAGATCGTCAATCTGGTCGGCATCATGGACGCCGGCTTCATCAAAAAGGGCTAGAAAGACGCTGAGAGTGAGGGAATAGATCGTTCGCTCTCAGCGTTCAAAAAGTAACTCGCTACAGACAAGATAGAGGAAAGAAGATGGCAGTCAAGACTTTCGACGAACGCCTCAAAGATATGAAAGCTAACCGTGAACTCAACGGTGGTGTTCAAGGGCTTTACCACGCCAATATCAACGTATTGAATCGTGACACCCTTGAAGATGCTATGGAGCATCCTGAAAAATACCCTCAGTTGACCGTCCGCGTTTCCGGTTATGCTGTGAATTTCGTGCGCCTCACCCGTGAGCAGCAGATGGACGTCATCTCTCGCACCTTCCATCAGGGTTGCTGAGTGGTCGATCACTTAACGACAGATCATAGCGACGGCACTTGCTCACCAGCAGGTGCCGTTCGCATCTTATCTGCAGATGGAATCGCTGGAGAGGTGGTAATCGAGCCGAGCGATCTTCCTAAGATACGGGGAGCTGCTGGTCTATCCGGTATCTCTGCTGTCCCCCAGATGAGCCGAGAAGAGCATCTGGAAGCGATGAGATCGGGTCATATGGGCTCTTTCCATTCATGGGAATTGGTGACCGCTGTAGATGGTCCGGGGACTCGCGCCACCTTCTTCCTCAGCGGTTGCCCTCTGCGCTGTCTGTACTGTCACAATCCCGATACCTTCAAAATGCGTGAAGGTACTCCCGTCATGGCTGACGATTTGTTGGAGCGCATCAATCGTTATCGGACGATATTCAACGCTACTGGTGGAGGTGTCACTCTATCGGGAGGCGAGGCTTTGATGCAGGCGGCCTTCGTTGAGAGAATTTTTGTCGGATGCCATGAACGCAATATTCACACCTGTCTCGATACCTCCGGATTCTTAGGGGCTCATGCCTCCGATACGCTCTTGGACAATACCGATTTGGTCTTGCTCGATATCAAAGCGGGAGATCCCCACATCTATCAACGGTTGACCTCCCGTCCACTAGAGCCAACTATCACCTTCGGTCATCGACTCGCTCAAGCTTCTATCCCTGTATGGGTGCGCTTCGTCCACGTTCCTTCTCTGACCGATGACAAGGACAATATCTCCAAGATCATCGACATCATTTCCCCATGGGACAATATCGAACGCGTCGAAGTCCTTCCCTTTCACAAGATGGGTGAGGACAAGTGGAAAAAGCTTGGATATGCCTATGAACTGAGCGATATTCCCGCCCCATCAAAAGATGAGGTGGAAGCCAGCCGAGATCTGTTCAGAGAAGCCGGATATGAGGTTTACTGAATAAACTTTACTTAAAGAATATAGGTTCGTTGTGATACGAAAACGGGGAGAGGCGATCACCTCTCCCCGTCCGCTTGATATCACTTCTTCTTAGCGGCTTTCTTGGCGTTCTTCTTCGCCTTTGCCTTCGTGCCCTTACGTGAATTCTTCTTCACAGGAGCTTTCTTCGAAGTGGACTTGGCAGCGGCGACCGCTTTGGCTCGTCCACTATCACTAGGAACTGCCGACCCTGTACCAGCCGAACCGGGAACTGGAACATCGCGCATGGAGCCAGTTTCCAAGAAATGCTGATGCCACGACAGAGCGCGAGTGAGATCATGCGGGGTGTGGATACCGCGGCTAATACGCAAGGAATGCTCGTAATAATCGAGCAGAGCATCGCGATAGTCGGGGTGAGCGCACTTTTCGATCACGACCTTGGCGCGCTGACGTGGGGACAGACCGCGCAGATCTGCAAGGCCTTGCTCGGTGATGATGACCATGGTGTCGTGTTCGGTATGGTCGTGATGGCTGACCATCGGGACGATCGCCGAGATATTGCCACCCTTGGCGACTGAGGGGGAGACGAAGATCGAATAGCCACCGTTGCGGGCGAAATCACCAGAACCGCCGATACCGTTCATCATGCGAGTACCCATGATATGAGTCGAGTTCACATTGCCGTAGATATCGGCTTCGATCATGCCGTTACAAGCGATGACGAATAGGCGGCGGATGACCTCGGCATGGTTCGAGACGTCTTGAGGACGCAAGATGATCTTGCCGTGATAGTCCTTGGCGTGCTCATTCATGTGCTGAGCCATATCGGGGGAGAGAGAGAAAGCGGTCGCGGAGGCGACATCGATCTTTCCAGCATCGATCAACTCGACCATACCGTCTTGGATGACTTCGGTATAGGAGGTCATATGCTCGAATTTGCTGTCTTTCAACCCTGCCAAAACAGCGTTGGCGATATTGCCCACACCGGACTGCAAAGGCCACAGATTCTTGGGCATGCGTCCGAGCTTGACTTCGTTTTCCAAGAATTCAAGCAGGTGAGAGGCGATGGCGCGGGAATCATCGTCCAAAGGCTTAAAGGGCGAGTTGCGATCGGCGGCATTGGTCACGATGACGGCAGCTACCTTCTTCGGATCGACCTTGAACGTCGGACGTCCCACTAGATCTCCGGGATGGCTGATCGGGATAGGAGCACGTCCTTCCTTGATCTCCATGCCGTAGTAGATGTCGTGGAGGCCGAGCAGATCTTCAGACTGCCATTCGTTAACCTCAATGATGACCTTCTCAGCCTCATCGATATAGGTACGGTTAGCTCCGACAGATGAGGAGGGAACGATATCGCCATCAGCGGTGATTGAGCTCGCCTCGATGACAGCGAAATCCAGCTTGCCCATGAATCCCATCGAGACCAATTTCGCGGTATGGGATAGATGGACATCGCAGTAATTGGTCGTTCCGTCATTGATCTTCGTCCGCATGATTGGATCGGACTGATAGGGCAGACGGAAAGAGACCCCGCCTGTCTCGGCTAAAGCTCCATCCAATTCTGGGGCGGTTGAAGCACCGGTGAACATGCGGATTTGGAAATCCTCTCCACGTCCACGAGCTTCGGTGATGCGCTGAGCCAAAGCGACCGGGAAAGCCTTCGGATAGCCTGCTCCGGTGAAGCCGGCGAAACCGATAGCGGCTCCCGGCTGGACAAGCGCGGCAGCTTCGTCGGCGCTCATCACTTTGCCGGCGAGTGCAGCGTTCGCGATGCGATCTGACATTGATCCTCCTCTAAATGACTGCTCTTAGGCTAGTCGTTACCCCGATGCTCGCTCACACCGGGGTCTCCTTTATCTAATTCTCGGGCAGTAAAGCGGTGGGACGAATCACCAATCCCGTCCGCAACTTCGGGGTGAAGAATGTGGACTTTGGCGGCATGAGAGCCCCTTCGCGAGCCGTCGCGATGATCTCCTCAATAGAGGTCGGACGGATCAGCACCGCTCCCGCGTGTTTCTTCAGCGGATTGCGGCTATCCATCTCCTGCTTGACTTCCTCAAGGCCATGTTGATAGCTCACCTCAGCGATGGAACCGGCTAAAGCGTGTTCGAGCCACGCTCCATCAAGATTGCGAACCCCATCAAAAGCTCCCTCACGAGGGACAAGCCATTCAGCTTTTCCACCAGGATTGATGAAGATCAAACGTTTGCGTTCGACCATTTCGGCAAGATGACGTGGTTCAACTTCCTCATCGATCGCCTCAAAGGTGAACGATGCGCTGAGATCTTCTTTCAATTCAGACGTGGAAATCGAATCGTAGATACGGTGAATCGCCTCGATGGCAAGCTGATCTGCCGATAGCTCATTGATAAAGGTCAAGGTGCGTTCAGCAGGGGTCTTGGACGAACCAGTCGCCTTGCGGATCAGGTCGCGATACATGCGGCTCACCCCGTAACGGTGGTGACCGTCTGCAATCAAAACGTCATCGGAATCGATGATGGAACGGATCTGATCGATACGTTCAGGATCGCTGACTCTCTCAAGAATATGGATGACGCCGTCCACCTCAACGCTACCAATGGTCTCACCGGGAGCGCTCAAAGCGTCGGTAAGACCATTCGCCAAGGATAGACCCCATACCGGAGACATATTCGTGCCGGTGGCTTTAGTCAATTCCAGGCGATCGGTGACGTCTTTCTCGGTCGTATGTTCGTGAGGCAAGACCTTGCCAGCCCCAGCATCGACGACTTCTAGACCGCCTAGGACACCTGAAATGGTGCGTCTTAATCCGGTCGCATCTGTCATCTGCATACGGTAGATGTAGAAAGAGGGCATATCCTCTTCGATCAAAATCCCCTCATTCAGCCATGAAAGTAGACGGCAAGCGGCTTGATCGTAGCGGGAGTCATCTCCTCCTGGCATGTCGATCCACACGATATTGTGCTCGTCGGCAGCCAAGGAAGCGATATCGTCCTTGGACAGCACATCGTAGGGCGGTGCGATGAGGCGATCCCATGCTTTGGGATCGGCATAGCGAATTGCAGAAAAAGGCTCAAAACGTGGCACGTAATAACCGTACCTGTCCAGGTCGCGAAGATAAAAGCCCGCAGGGGATAGCTCACCTACTGAGAAAGATTCACAAAGCGATAGCGGCGATAGAGATAGTGATAGTGATTGCCATCTCGATACTGCCGATAAGCCCAACGGATAGACGATGGTGTCTGATGAGGATCGGTAATAGAGCAGCTCGAATCGTGATGAAAGCGAAGATTGCCAGGAAGATATCGTTAAGCCATGACGGGAAAATGCAGAGGGTGACTATGGTGAAAGATATGAGATGATAGATGGCAGATCGCAGAGCGGCTCTCCGTGATAAACGCTCTCTGATGAGGGATTTCACGTGAAAAACCGTTCCGATTTCGTAGCAGATTATGACGATGAAAAGGGCGATCTCCTGTATCAAATATGCCGGCCGTTCAGAGGTGAAAATCACTGAAGGGTCGCCTATGCGCAAGGCGATAAAGGTTCCACTCGCCAAGATCAATGTCGAGATCCCACTCGAAATGGAGCGTTCGCGCCGGCTTTGGACAGACCTTAAAGCCACTGCCACGACAGGCGCTGCCAGAATCGTCCACCATAGGATAGACGGATTCATGATAGCGGTGATGAGTCCGGCAATGATAAGAAGTGAGCTGTAGATCCATACAACGCGCATCGCATAGGAACGACGATGAGGGCGCATAGATATCGCCACGCTATAGGCATTGAACGCCAGATAGGCGGAGATCATCGCCACGGTAGCGGGCAGATAGAAAGGCGAAAAGTCATGAAGACGGATCGCTCGCCCATAGGCTGTCATGATGGGAAGAAGAAGTAAAGCCCACGCCCCATATTGGGTAGGGATCCACGGATTTCTACGAGCCATGCTGACAGTTTAGGGGCGTTATCGTGGACGCACGAAGGGGAAGGCGAGAACCTGACGGATAGAAGTGCCACTCAACGCCATGACTAAACGATCAAGTCCAATCCCCAAGCCTCCCGTTGGGGGCATCCCCAATTCCAAGGCTGAAAGGAAAGATTCATCGATCTCCATCGCTTCGCTATCGCCATTAGCAGCTTTCCAGGATTGCTCGATAAAACGCCGTCTTTGCTCAATGGGATCGGTTAACTCAGAATATGCCGTCCCCAATTCCATCCCGTTTGCTACAAGATCCCAACGCTCTACCAAACCATCTACGTGACGGTGAGGAGCCGTCAGGGGAGAGGTTTCAGCAGGGAAATCGATATAGAAGGTGGGCTCGATCGTGGAAGGTTCTACCAATTCGGAATAGAGCTGTTCGATAATCGCCCCTGGCCCCCACTCAGCGCGTAGCGCAATATCATGCATACGGGCATGCTCTATCAGCTGTTCAATATCGGTCGTGAGATCGACCGTCGTGCCTAAAGCTGAGCTCACCGCATCGCAGACGGTTATCACTGGCCAAGGCTGGGAGATGTCACGAAGTTCACTCGATCCGTCTGCAGTGCGCAAAGGCATCACGCATTGTCCGTGGACGGCACGAGCGGCTGCACAGATGATCTCTTGGGTGAGCAGACGCATATCGTGATAATCAGCGAAGGGTTGATATGCCTCCACCACAGTAAATTCTGGATTGTGAGTTGAATCGGCTCCCTCATTGCGGAAATTGCGTCCGATCTCGAAAATCGGCCCCATGCCGGCGATCACCAATTTTTTCAACGCCAATTCCGGTGCGATACGGGCGACCAAATCCATACGATAGGCATTGATATGTGTCCTGAACGGACGGGCAGTTGCTCCACCGTGGACGGTTTGTAAAATCGGTGTTTCAACTTCGGTGAAGTGATGATCGGTCAGGGTGGAGCGCACAGCGGCGATAGCGCGAGATCGGGCTTGAAGGAGAGCGAGCTGATCGGGATGAACGAGTAGATCCAATGAGCGGTGGCGCAGGCGGGTTTGTGGATCATCAAGACCATCCCAGGCGATGGGTTGATATGCCTTCGCCAAGATCTGCCACGAGTCGATCAATAAAGATGGCGTTCCGTTAAGCGAATATCCCGCTGTGGCTCGGATTTCAATCAGATCTCCAGAATCGAGCAGGCGGGAGAAAATGTCGAGATTTCTTTTACCAAGACGCTCGCTTTCTGCGATGATCTGGACGCTGTGCTCGCC
>JAEZYG010000004.1 GCA_023419175.1 Actinomycetes bacterium | reverse complement strand
ATCTGATGCATATCGACGCGTCGAATCCCGCCGAAAGGATCGGTCAAGACCACTGTGGCGCCTAGAGCATCGTGACCTTCACGAAAGATACGTGCGCTGATGGGGATTAGTTCATCAACAACAGCTTTCGCTGGATAGGCTCCGTGCTCGACAACAGGAGAGATTTTCAAAATGGGGAAACGTCCAAATGTCAATGCTTCACGTGCGATCGGTGCATGAGGCTGTGATCCGTCACGACTATTCATACGATGCTCACTCACAGCTCTAACGCTAGCGTTTTTACCGGTTTAATACAGCCATCGCACAATCATTTCTCTATCTGGGCTTATCCGTTGAGTTGGGTAAAGCGATAGGTCCACAGGTGGGAACGCTGACTTTCATCACCGTTATGCTGTGGGGATCGATCATCATACCCTGACCAGGCTCGAGAGAATCTGTAGGCAATGATGCCTCCTCGCAGCTGGAGATATGGACTGTATATGACCATCCCCAAGGTATCGGTGGCATGATGACACGTATGGGGCTTTCGCCAGAATAGAACCAGATCAGCCACGCTTCGCGTTCATCGGCAAGATACATACCCAGTAATTTGCGGTCGCCATCATGCCAATCGCGATCGCTCATCTCGCCGGAATAACCGTTCATCCACGCCAGACAGTAGCGGCCAAGACTGTACCCGTTGGGATCTGTGATCTCTTCTCGATAGCGGTAATCATCTGCGCGGAAGACATCGTGCTCGGCTCGTAAAGTGGAGATAGAGCAGACGAAATTATACAGGTCGGACCAGGAACGAGCGTCGATCCAATCCATCCAGCTGATCCTATTATCTTGGCAATAGGCGTTGTTATTGCCACCTTGAGTGCGTCCATGTTCATCCCCAGCGCAGATCATGGGAACCCCGCGTGAGAGCAGTAAGGTCGCCATCATATTTTTCATCTGGCGTAGACGCACAGTGGTGATGGTTTCATCATCGGATTCACCTTCCACGCCACAATTCCATGAACGGTTATCGTTAGAGCCATCGCGGTTGGACTCCCCGTTGGCTTCATTGTGTTTCTGTTCATAAGTTGTCAGATCACGCAAGGTGAAACCGTCATGGGCGGTGATGAAATTCACAGAGGCGCTCGGATGGCGTCCATCGTGGGAGAAAAGGTCAGCAGAGCCGACTAGGCGAGTCGCTAGGTCTTGAATATTGCCTTGTCCGCGCCAAAAATCGCGTACGCTCGATCGGTAACGGTCGTTCCATTCACTCCAGCGATGTCCCCATCGTCCAACCTGATAGCCATAGGGGCCAACATCCCATGGTTCAGCGATCATTTTGATCTGATCGAAGAGAGGATCCGAAGCGATCATCGACTTGAAAAGATGTCCTTGATCGATTCCATGATCGGCAGAACGAATCAAGGTCGATGCCAGATCGAAACGAAAACCGTCTATTCCCATCTGCTCAACCCAATAGCGCAAAGAGTCGATAATGAAAGCGCAGACATGAGGGTGAGAAGTATCGACAGAGTTGCCGCATCCAGTGACGTCATAGTCGCCAGTGGCGCCGTGACGATAGAAATGAGCCTGATCGATCCCTCTCCATGACAGAGTCGGCCCGTCGCTTCCAGCTTCGCATGTATGGTTATAGACGACATCGAGAATCACTTCGATACCGGCATCGTGAAATGCAGATACCATCGTTTTGAACTCTTCGACTTGTTCCCCTCGTGTTCCTATCGAACAGTAAGAGGCGTGAGGGGCGAAATACCCCAGGGTGTTATATCCCCAATAATTCGTCAATCCTTGACGAGCTAAAAAAGGTTCGGAGATGAAATGGTGAACGGGAAGCAACTCGATAGCGGTCACCTTCAAAGAGTGCAGATGATCGATAATCGCTGGATGGGCTAATCCCGCATAGGTGCCACGAAGATGCTCAGGAATGGACGGATGTAGGCGGGTCATCCCTTTGACGTGAGCTTCATAGATCACAGTCTCGTCCATGGAATAGCGACGAGAAATTGGGCGAGGAGGGGCAGAAGGAGCTACTGTCACGCTGAGAGGAACAGAGGCTGCAGAATCACGATGATCGATATCGTTCTTACCGAAATGATATCCATAGATCGCTCCGTCATAATCGATCCCGGCTGTGATCGCTCGCGCATAGGGATCGACAAGCAATTTTGCTGGGTTATAGGTCAGATGACGGGAGGGATCCCACGATCCGTGAACGCGAAAACCATAGAGTTGTCCAGCGGTGATACCCGGACAGTGAATAGACCAGATCTGTTCACGGCGAACCATATCGATATTCGTCTGCGATCCGTTGGGATCGATAAGTACCAGTTCTACACGAGTAGCTTCATCAGCTCGCAGACGAAATGAGCATCCGCTATCGTCAAGATGAGCGCCGAGTCTCATGGTCTCGCTATACACGTTATCCATTCCCATAGATTCCACAAGTTAAGCGGATTGCAATATTTGCCGATATGAGATTAGTCCTTAGCGAAAAAACCTCAAAGAGAAGCGCTCATAATCAATAAAATTCGTGTGCACCTAGTAGCCTTATGGGCTGAATGACACGGTGAGCGTCACAGACGAGAGGATATGAATGCGCGTTTTGGTAGCGATGAGCGGCGGGGTCGATTCAGCGGTCACTGCTCACAAGATGATTCAAGCTGGACACGATGTCAGCGCCGTCCACCTCTCCTTATCGCGTAGCGCCTTAGCTGGACGCAATGGTGTGAGCGGATGCGGATCTCCAGCAGATGAAGCAGATGCTCAAGCCGTTGCAGCGATGCTTGGAATCGATATCGAAATCTGGGATTTTTCTGAGCGTTTCGCCGATATCGTCCTCAGCGATTTTCTCAACGAATATTCTCAAGGACGTACTCCTAACCCCTGTTTAAGATGTAACGAGAATATTAAATTCTCGGCACTGCTAGAACGCGGACTTGAATTGGGATATGACATGGTGGCTACAGGTCACTACGCTCAGATCGTCCGTATCGGAGACGAGGTTCAACTTCATCGTGCAGCTGATTTACGCAAGGATCAATCCTATGTGCTGGCAGTGCTCAAACCTCACCAGTTACGCCATAGCATCTTCCCTCTTGGCTCAATGACAAAACCTGAAGTACGTGCCGAAGCTGCGCAATTGGGAATTCCAGTTGCCGAAAAGCCCGATTCGACCGATATCTGCTTTATTAAAGACGGCGATACTGCTGGATTCCTCGCTGATAAGTTGGGGCAGCGTCCGGGAAATATCGTCGATACCAGTGGGAAGGTCTTGGGACAGCACAGCGGAACATATCGATATACGATCGGTCAACGCAAGGGGCTGAATTTGGGAATTCCTTCAGTGGATGGACGTCCCCGCTATGTGGTCGATATCAATCCTGAATCTGCCGAAGTCATTGTAGGATCTGCAGAAGATCTCATGGTTACCTCTTTACGCTGTATTCGTCCAAGCTGGACAAGTGAAACTGTTGACGATCAACCCTGGGAAGGATTTGTTCAAGTTCGCGCTCATGGGGAACCGATGGAAGCGACGATTACCCCTGAAGGTGAGGAATTGAGAATCGATTTGCACCAGGGATGTCGTGGAGTTGCCCCCGGTCAATATGCCGTTTCCTATCAGGGTAATCGCGTCATGGGAAGCGCCGTCATCGCCAAGACTTACGCCTGATGATCGCTACTGCTATCGGCTCAGTACCGGGAGATTTCCTGGAAGCTTCACGACGGTCTGTGGAGATTTTCGACACGATCGCCTTTTTCCCCGAGATCATCTCGGATATTCCACAAGGAATGATCGGGCGTCTTTCAGCCATCATGCCGATCGGCTGCGAATATCGAGATGGAAGTTGGAATCTATCCGCTTCATCGAGCAGATTGCAGCGTGCTCTTGCCCAGCAATTAGACGATCAACTGGAGCTCTTCGCTCAGATCGCACAGGGATATTCAGGCGCAATCAAGATCGCATTTAGTGGAGTATGGACCTATGCGGCGTGTGTCCAGAGAGGATATGGAAGCAAAGAGAAAGCCTTGATGGACAAAGGTGCTCTCAAAGATCTCACTCAAGGAATCGCTGAGGGGATTACAGGGGTGATATCCCGATTGTCTCAACTGCTATCGTCTCCTCTCATCGTCCAGATCGATGAACCCTATCTCGATGCGATTATTAAGGGGAAAGTGCCGACCTTTTCCAAACTCCATCGCTATCCGCCATATGATCCAGCTCTCATCGGACAGGCTCTCGTTGAGATCGTCGATCGTCTACGACGCGATTCATCGGTACAGACCTGGTTACATCTGTGCTGTCCTTTGCCCGATGTCGATGCGATCTACCGTCCATTTGATGGGATTAGCTGTGATCTTCGCTATGTGAGTGGTGCAGATAGACAGCGGTGTGCTGCCTGGCTTGATGAGGGGAAAAGCCTTGTCCTAGGAGCAGTGCCTACCGATGCGGATCAGGTGGTAAATTCCAAACGTTTGAACCAGGTGGCATCTTGGTGTGAATCGTTGAGCATCGCTACCGATATCCTGCTCGACAAGGTGATTCTCACTCCTTCTTGCGGGCTTGCCCTCTCAACTGAACAGCAGGCGTGGACGATGCTTGAACAAATCCCCCATTTCGCCGATGAATTACATCAGATGCTTTGTTCATAGTGTTGTCTTTGCTGCTTAGGATGGAGATATGCCGAAAAGAGACTGTCTTAACCTCAATGGTTCTGCTCCTTTGCGTGTCCAGCCGCAAGGACTATGGGGGCCGCAGAGAGTCGCGACGGTAGCTGAGCGCAAAAGGCTACGCCGTCGAGTGATTTTCGTCACGGTCTCTCTTGCCATCACTGTGTTCGCTATCGGCTATTCCTTTTATCGAATGCTGATGGGATAGGGATACGCACTCCTCATTAGAATGAGATGACATGGCTTTAACAAAGCGCGCCTCACGTTTAGCGACAGATCCGATCAGGGATTCCTCCGATCCGATCGAGCATCGCAATTTGGGAAGGATCGATTACATCACATGCTGGAAATCCCAGCAGGAAGCGGTCGAAAAGCGTGCGGCAGGCCATATCGGCGATCAGATCTGGTCGCTTACCCATCCGAGTGTTTATACAGCTGGACGTCAAACTCAGCCTATGGATCGTCCGACGAATGGCTGTGAGGTAGTCGATGTCGATCGCGGAGGACGTATCACGTGGCACGGTCCTGGACAGCTTGTCTGCTATCCCATCATCAAATTGGGGAAACCTATCGATGTCGTGGCATTTGTCAGACGCATCGAGGAAGCCGTGATCGCTCTATGTCGTGATTTTGGGATAGATAATGCTGGACGTATCGAGGGTAGAACCGGTGTATGGCTTCCAGCTGGACAATTGCGTCCAGAGCGCAAGATCGCAGCAATCGGTGTTCGCGTTTCTCACCAAGTCACGATGCATGGGGTCTCGTTAAATTGCTGTAATACCTTGGCTTATTACGACCATATCGTTCCGTGCGGTATCGACGATGCCTCAGTTACGACCATGAGCGCTGAACTGGGTCGCAGAGTCGAGGTTGACGAGGTTAAAGATCGTTTCGTCACCTATCTCATGGATGCTTTTGACGGACGTCTACCAGTCGATGAACATATCATCATCCATCAACCTTCAGATGTGAAAGGTGAGAAGTAGTCATGAGCCTATCTGGGAAGCCTGTCAACGCCGACGGACGTAAGCTATTGCGTATCGAGGCGAAAAATGCGATGGTTCCCATCGAAGATAAACCCTCATGGATACGCACTCGAGCTGTAGTCGGAGACGAATACCAGGCGATGAAGGCGCGGGTGAGTTCGGCAAGTTTGCATACGGTCTGCCAGGAGGCGGGATGTCCCAATATCTTCGAATGCTGGGAAGATCGGGAAGCTACTTTTCTCATCGGAGGGGATCAGTGTACGCGGCGCTGTGATTTCTGTCAGATCGCTACCGGAAGACCGCAAGCTTTGGATCGTGCAGAACCTAGACGAGTTGCGCAGTCAGTACGTGAGATGGGATTGCGCTATGCGACGATCACTGGAGTTTCACGAGATGATCTTCCCGATGGGGCATCGTGGATCTATGCAGAGACCTGCCGTCAGATTCGTTCTTTGAATCCCCATACGGGAGTTGAATTATTGGTAGACGATTTCCGTGGAGATCCGAAAGCGCTACAAACCGTCTTCGATGTGAAGCCCGAAGTATTTGCTCATAATCTCGAAACTGTGCCGAGGATTTTTTCTGCGATCCGTCCAGCATTTCGCTATGAACGCTCTCTTGAGGTGATCTATCAAGCTCACCAAGCCGGTTTGGTGACGAAGTCCAATCTCATCTTGGGTATGGGGGAGAGCTACGAAGAAATCATCGATACGATGCATGATCTGCGTGAATCGGAATGCGATATATTGACCATCACTCAATATCTTCGCCCCACCCCGTTGCATCATCCTATCGATAGGTGGGTTAAACCTTCGGAATTCGTTGACCTCTATAAGGTCGGCATGACGATGGGATTCTCTGCCATCATGTCTGGGCCATTGGTACGTTCGTCCTATCGTGCTGGATATCTCTATGCGAGGGCGATGAAAGCGCGCGGTCAGCAATTGCCTGCTCATCTTGCCGATTTAGGTAAGAGAGCTGATAAACCTGCCTATCAGGAGGCAGCTTCACTGGTGAATCGTCACGATTGTTCACCAGCTCATGCGTGATGTAGCCCCTATGGCATAAGGTCAATGACAGACGTTATATGAGCCGTCTATCCTCTCATGCGATCAGATCGCTAGTATGAATCCCATTGCGAGTAGCTAAGGAGAATAACCCGTGGCTTTAACAAGCTCAGATATTGCCAGATTGGCGGATCTGGCCAGGATAGATCTGACCGATGAGGAGTTGGAAACCCTCGTTCCCCAACTGGGGATCATCCTTGAGGCTGTCGAACGCGTAGCCCATCTGGCGGGAAGCGATATCGCTTGTACCTCTCATCCCGTTGAGGTCACCAACGTTATGCGTGATGATGTGGTCGCCGATTCTCTCGATCCGGATATCGTTCTTGGACAGGCTCCCGATGCTGAAGATCAACAGATACGAGTTCCGAAAGTTTTGGGGGAATGATGAGCGATCGATCGACCTATACAGCTACTGCCGCTGAGCTTGCCCGCCGCATCTCCTCTGGTGAGCAAAGCGCTGAAGAAATCACACGCATTCATCTGGCGCGTATTGAATCCCAAGAGCCGCATATCAACGCTTTCATTTCTGTGGATGCTGAAGGAGCAATTGCTCAAGCTAAAGCCGTCGATAAAAAGGTGAAGGCTGGTCAGAAACTATCCCCTCTCGCAGGTGTGCCGATTGGAGTTAAAGACCTTTTTTGCTATCAATCCTTACCGACAACAGCAGCATCCAAGATGCTCAAAAATTGGCGTCCCCCCTATAATTCCACCATTGTCAATCGTCTCATTGAAGCCGATATGGTCATCTTGGGGAAGACCAACCTCGATGAATTCGCTATGGGGTCGTCAACGGAAACTTCGGCTTTTGGTCCTAGTCGTAACCCGTGGGATACCATGCGAACTCCTGGAGGATCGGGCGGAGGATCGTCGGCAGCCTTGGCTGCTTTTGAAGCTCCTTTGACACTGGGGACGGATACTGGAGGTTCAATCCGTCAACCGGCTGCTGTTACAGGAACGGTAGGAATTAAACCCACATATGGGGCGATGTCTCGCTATGGCGTCATCGCGATGGCCTCCTCTCTTGACCAGCCGGGTCCGTGTGCTCGCACCACATATGACGCCGCTTTATTGCATCAGATCATCGCGGGATACGATCCAGCGGATTCAACGTCGATCAACTCTCCTATTCCCGATATCGTACGTGCAGCACAGAGCACCGATCTATCCGGAATGACGATCGGTGTCGTCAAGGAATTGGGTGGTGAAGGGTATCAAGCGGGTGTTGAGGCTCGCTTTAGCGAAGTATGCGATCTGCTTGTGGAGCTAGGTGCGTCTATCGTGGAGGTCAGTTGTCCTCATTTTGACGATGCTCTAGCTGCCTATTACCTCATCATGCCAGCAGAGGTATCGAGCAATCTCGCCCGATATGACGGAATGCGTTACGGATTGCGCGTTGAAGATGGCGATAGCACTACCGAGACAGTCATGAGGGCTTCGAGAGCAGCCGGATTCGGACAAGAAGTGAAAAGACGGATCATTTTGGGAACCTATGCCCTTTCAGCTGGTCACTATGACGCCTATTACGGCGCAGCTCAGCGAGTGCGTACGTTGATCTCTCAAGATTTTGATCGAGCATTTGAACGTTGCGATGTATTGATTTCCCCCTCTACGCCGACGACAGCATTCCGTCTGGGAGAACGTATCGATGATCCGATGGCAATGTATAAATCGGATCTATGTACCATCCCATCCAATATGGCTGGCAATGCCGCTGCCTCCTTTCCCATCGGTTGCGCTGATGAAGATGGGATGCCAGTTGGTCTGCAAGTCATGGCTCCAGTCATGAAAGACGATCGCTGCTATCGTGTGGGCGCTGCTGTGGAAGCGGCATTGGATAAGCGTCGAGGCGGCCCTATCTATGCCGCTTTGATGGAGGAGAAATGATGTTAAGACCTGCCGATGAATTGCTCGATTATGACGAAGTCATGCAACGTTATGATGTGGTACTCGGCTTAGAAGTACACGTCGAACTCAATACTCGCTCAAAAATGTGGTGCGGGTGCGCTACCGATTTCGGAGGAGCTCCGAATACGAGAACATGTCCAGTCTGTTTGGGATTGCCTGGCTCCTTGCCCGTGGTCAACCGTAAGGCTGTCGAATCGGCCATCAAGATCGGTCTGTCACTAAATTGTCAGATCGCTACCTGGTGTCGCTTCGCTCGGAAAAATTATTTCTACCCCGATATGCCGAAGAATTACCAGGTCTCTCAACACGATGAACCGCTTTGCTATGACGGTTCAGTTGATGTGGAGGTCGATGGGAATATCTATACCATTCCCATTGAAAGAGTCCATATGGAAGAAGATGCTGGAAAGACGACACATATGGGTACCTCCGGACGTATTCAGGCGGCTGACTACGCTCTTATGGACTATAACCGAGCTGGTGTCCCTCTCATGGAGATCGTGACCAAACCGATCTTCGCTACACAAGATAAAGCTCCCCAAGTGGCGTCTGCTTATCTGCGCTATCTGCGCGATATGGTTCAGGCTTTGAAAGTCAGCGATGGGCGTATGGAACGCGGTCAGTTACGCTGTGATGCCAACGTCTCATTGATGAAGAAGGGGAGCACGACTCTTGGCATTCGCACCGAGACAAAGAATGTGAATTCTTTGAAATCGGTGGAAGCCGCATTGCGTTATGAGATCTGCCGTCAAGCTGCGATTCTTGAAGCAGGTGGCAAGGTTAAACAAGAAACGCGTATGTGGAATGAAGCCGGCTATACCAATCCGGGGCGTTCCAAGGAAACTGCTGAAGACTATCGCTATTTCCCTGAGCCCGATCTGGTTCCCGTTGCTCCATCTCGCGAATGGGTAGAGCAATTGCGTGCTTCCTTGCCTGAAGCTCCGGCGATCAGACGCGCCCGTCTGCAAGAAGAATGGCAGTTCAGCGATTTGGAAATGCGCGACATCAACGGCACGCAAGGAGCTCTTGATCTGATTGTCGCTACCGTTGAGGCTGGAGCCACTCCGGCAAGCGCTCGTAAGTGGTGGCTTGGCGAATTGGCGCGACGTGCCAATGAAGCCAAAGTTTCTCTTGAGGAATTGCCCATTACCGCTGTCCAGGTGGCTACCATTCAATCCTTTGTCGATCAGTCACGTCTAACCGATAAATTGGCACGTCAGGTCATCGACGGGGTTCTCAACGGTGAGGGAGAACCAGACGAGGTGATTGTAGCGCGCGGTTTGGAAATCATCGCCGATGATTCCGCTCTTCAGAATGCCGTGGACGAAGCGATCAGTGCCCATCCAGATATCGCTGACAAGATCCGTGCAGGTAAGGTTCAAGCGGCGGGAGCTTTGATCGGTATGGTGATGAAATCCATGCGTGGACAAGCCGATGCGGCAAAAGTTCGTCAGATGATCATGGATAAGTTGAGTTGATAAAGCGATGGATCTAAAGGGATATGGCGATCTGTCGAATCAGGTAGATGATGAGAAATTCGCTACCGTCATCTCACATCTTGCTTTCAACGAAGCAGGTTTGATTCCAGTCATCGTTCAAGACGATAGCTCTGGCGAGGTGTTGATGATGGCGTGGATGAACACTCAGGCCTTAATCATCACCCTCACCACAGGTCAGGTGACCTATTGGTCACGTTCCCGTCAGGAATTGTGGCGAAAAGGACAGACCAGCGGACACTATCAGACGTTGCGCTCAATCGCGACAGATTGCGATGCCGATACTTTGCTCATCCGTATCGATCAGGTCGGGGCTGCTTGTCATGAGGGCACGCGCAGTTGTTTTGAATCCAGACCAGATCTCAATGCATGCCTAAGGAGGGGTGATGAGTCACTATCTCGATAGGATTCTTTCTGATGTGAGCAAAGATTTAGAACAACGCCGTCAAAGACGAAGTATCGATTGGCTTATCGAAGGGTCGCAAGATCATAAGCCTCCTATCGATCCGATGCCTGCTTTCCGCTCTTCTGCGCTTTCGGTGATCGCCGAGGTGAAACGCTGCTCTCCATCTGCTCATGATCTTGCCAGCATTGAACGTCCAGATGAATTGGCGTTGAGCTATGTTGGCGGGGGAGCGGCGGCGGTATCGGTCTTGACCGAACGGAGCCATTTCAAAGGTTCTCTTGATGATCTCGATCTTGTTCGTATGAGGATTGACCATCCGATTTTGCGTAAAGATTTCATCATCGATGAATATCAAATTTACGAAAATCGTTATCATCGTTCTGATATCACCTTGTTGATACTGTCTTGTCTTGACGATCGCCAATTGCGTAGATTTCATCAACTCAATACCGACTTGGGGATGACCACCTTGGCGGAAGTCCACGATCTGGACGAGGCGAAGCGCGCTGTGGATGCCGGAATTGAACTGATCGGTATCAATAATCGAAATCTTGACGATCTCTCAGTGGATCTTTCACGATGTGAAAGCATTATCGATGCGATTCCTTCGGATCATATTGTCGTAGCGGAATCAGGTATCGTCACGATTCGAGATGCTTTACGCATGGCTCAGGCTGGGGTGGATGCGATTTTGGTCGGTTCTGCTCTAGTTCAGGAGACGAATCCTGGGGCGATGATCCAAGCCATGATTGGAATCAGTCATGGATCGATGAGAAAACGGTGAGTGGTTGTCCAACTATCGCCATGAGATCATGCAATAGCCGTAGAATTCCACGATAGCGTCACAGATTTAGGTGATGAGCTGTACTGCCCATTCATTATCCATTCAGGAGAACGCGATGATTCTATCAATCCCATCCCCATCGATGAGGGGTTTCTATCTGGGGCCTATCTATATCTACTTCTATTCGCTGTGTATCCTGGCAGGAATTCTGATAGCCACCTGGATCGGACGTAAGCGTTTCATCGCTAAAGGCGGTTATGGGGATCATTTCGATGTCACGGTAATCGTTACTGTCATCTTCGGAATTGTTGGTGCGAGGATCTATCACGTCATCACCGATTATCAACTCTATTTCTGTGATGGATGTCACCCCTGGCAGGCTTTGAATATTCGCAATGGGGGACTCGGTATTTGGGGAAGCGTGGCTCTTGGAGCTGTCGGTCTATGGCTGTGCTGTCGCCGATATCATCTCCATTTCCCCACCTTCGCAGATGTGCTCGCCCCCGGTGTGATCTTTGCCCAAGCCATCGGACGGCTGGGCAATTGGTTCAATCAGGAATTATTCGGACGTCCAACCTCTTTGCCATGGGGATTGCATATTGAGCAGTCCTATCGTCCACCTGGATATGAAAATTTCGTCACATTCCATCCCACCTTTCTCTACGAACTCATCTGGTGTGTCATTGGTGGAATCGTACTCTTATTGATTGAGCGCTATCTTCGCTGGGGACGGGGGAAAATCTTCACATCCTATGTCGTGTGGTACACCTTTGGACGTTTCTTCATCGAAGCGCTGAGGATCGATCCGGTCAACCATATCAGTGGATTCCGTTTGAATAACTATGTCTCAATCGGGGTCTTTACGATCGCTTTCATCGCCCTTTGCATCCAGCTTAAATTCGTGCATGGAGATATCGCTCATCCTTTCTCACCTGCACCGGCGCGTATGGCTGATACCTCCTGCGAAGTGATAGATCTGCAGGCAGAGAGCACAGACGAGGGTCGCGATATGAAAGCAGCGCTTTCTTCTCACTTGAGCGGTGAGCAAAAGAAGACGAATATTAAAGGCGAGGAGAACAGCTAGGTGTCTGACGTGGCGGATGCCAGGAGAGATACGATCTCAAGGAGGCCGTGATGGCGAAAGGTTTCGTTCATCTGCACAATCACACCGATTTTTCCATGTTGGACGGTGCTGCTCGTGTGGACGATCTCATGGCAGAAGCGAAACGGCAAGGGATGAACGCGATTGCCATTACCGATCACGGTAATATGTTCGGCGCCTATGAGTTTTATAAGACAGCTCAAAAATATGACATTAAACCCATCATCGGTCTAGAAGCCTATCTGACCCCTGGCACCCATCGTTCAGAGCGTAAACGAGTGCAATTCGCAGATGGCGGTGGAGATGATGTGGCAGCTAAAGGCGCCTATACTCACATGACCATCTGGTCGAGAAACCGTGTGGGAATGCATAATCTATTCAAGCTGTCGAGTCGTTCCAGTTTGGAGGGCTATTTTTATAAGCCGCGAGCCGATCGAGAATTGCTCAATGAATATCACGATGGGTTGATGGCGACTAGTGGATGTCCCTCTGGCGAGGTGCAGACCTATCTGCGATTGGGAATGTTCGATAAAGCGGTGGAATCGGCGGCAGAATTCCAATCCATCTTTGGCAAGGAGAATTTCTTTGTTGAGTTGATGGATCACGACTTGAGCATTGAACGCAATGTTCGAGCTGATCTGCTTAAGGTTGCGAAAAAGATTAACGCTCCTCTCGTTGCGACGAACGATTTGCACTATGTTCATGCTCACGATGCCACGGCACAAGATGTTTTGCTATGTGTCTCGTCCGGTTCGAGATTATCCGATGAGAATCGCTTTAAATTTGAAGGCAATGGCTACTATCTGCGCACCGAAGAGGAAATGCGTACGATCTTTTCCAATTATCCAGAGGCGTGCGATAACACTTTAGAAATTGCTGCCAGGTGCGAAACTCACTTCGATGAGGGATCGGGAACCTTCATGCCGATCTTCCCTGTCCCCGAAGGGGAAACTGAAGAAACTTGGTTCAAACATGAAGCTGAGGAGGGTTTACGTCGTCGTTATGGAGATCGGCTCCCTGACGAAGTACGTGAGCGCGCCGACTATGAGATCAGCGTCATCTTGGCCAAAGGATATCCTGGTTATTATCTGGTTGTTGCCGACTACATCATGTGGGCTAAGAATAACGGAATTCGAGTAGGTCCTGGACGAGGATCGGGCGCAGGATCAATCATCGCCTATTCGATGGGCATCACCGACCTTGATCCATTGCGATACGGTTTGCTCTTTGAACGTTTCCTCAACCCCGAACGTCCTTCTCTTCCCGATTTTGACGTTGACTTTGACGAACGCAGACGAGAAGAAGTGATCAACTATGTGAGTCAAAAATATGGGGAGGATCACGTCGCGCAAATCGTGACCTATGGCACGATCAAAGCCAAACAGGCGGTCAAAGATGCTGCGCGAGTGATGGATATGCCCTTCGCCCTTGGAGAAAAAATCACTAAAGCGATGCCTCCTGCGGTGATGGGAAAAGATGTTCCTTTGAAAGAGCTATTCAATAAGGATCATCCCCGATATGCCGAAGGCGGAGAATTTAGACAGCTATGCGAATCGGATCCTGATGTCAATGCGGTCGTGACGACCGCTCAAGGAATCGAGGGATTGAAGCGTCAGTGGGGAGTTCATGCTTGCGGTGTCATCATGGGATCGGTTCCTCTCCAAGAGGTCATCCCTGTGATGAAACGCGAACAGGATGGGGCGATCATTACCCAATTCGACTATCCCAGCGCAGAGGCTTTGGGATTGGTCAAAATGGACTTCCTGGGGCTACGCAACCTCACCGTTATCGATGACGCCTTGACCAATATTAAGAACAATAGGGGGATTGATGTCGATATCGACACCATCCCTCTCGACGATCCTGCAACTTTCGAATTGCTTCAAGCTGGCGACACTCTCGGTATTTTCCAGCTTGATGGTGATAATATGCGCAAGCTATTGCGATCGATGCAACCGGATAAATTCGAAGATATCTCCGCCGTCTCGGCTCTCTATCGTCCAGGTCCTATGGGTGCTGATTCCCATAATAAATACGCTCGTCGTAAGACTGGACGAGAAGAAATCGTCCCCATCCACCCTGAATTGGAAGAAGATCTCAAAGATATTTTGGACGAGACATACGGTTTGATCGTCTACCAAGAACAGGTGATGGCAATCGCTCAAAAACTTGCCGGCTATACCCTTGGCGCAGCAGATCTTTTGCGAAGAGTCATGGGAAAGAAAAAGAAGAAAGAGCTTGACGCTCAATATGACGTTTTCCGCGGCGGTATGTTGGAACGCGGATATTCCCATGATGCTTTCCAAACGATTTGGGATATTCTCGTCCCCTTCTCTGACTATGCATTCAATAAATCCCATTCGGCAGCCTATGGGCTTGTCAGCTATCAAACGGCATGGTTGAAAGCTAATTATCCAACTGAATATATGGCTGCTCTTCTTCAATCGGTGAAAGATGTCAAAGATAAATTGGCTGAATATCTAGCTGAATGCAGACGAATGCATATTCGTGTCCTTTCCCCAGATGTCAACGAGTCGGGACAAATGTTCACTGCGGTAGGAAATGATATCCGCTTCGGCTTAGCAGCGATCCGCAATGTGGGAACGAATGTTGTTGACGGCATCGTCAAGGCGCGAGAAATTCACGGACAGGCGCGCGATTTTTATGAATTTATCAACAATATTCCCCTCGTGAGCTGCAATAAGAAGGTCGTAGAATCGCTGATTAAAGCGGGGGCTTTTGATTCGATGGGTCATTCCCGCCGCGCGTTATTATCCATTAGCGATAGGGTGATCGATGAAGTTGGCGATCTCAAACGCAAACAAGAACATGGCCAAGATTCTTTGTTGATGGAATTTGATAATGCTGACGATTCGCCAGCCCACTCTCATGTTCCTGATATGGAAGATTGGGATAAGCGCACGAAATTGGCTTTCGAACGAGAGATGCTTGGTCTTTACGTCTCGGATCATCCGCTCAATGGATTGGAATATCTGTTGGAATCCGAACGCACCATCACCTTGGCAGATCTGATGAAACAGACCGTCTCTCAAGGAAATCATACGATCTGCGGGATGATTACCAATGTGATGAGGCGTCAGACGAAACAGGGAAATATGTGGGCTACGATCACAGTGGAAGATCTCGATGCTTCTGTAACGGTCTCCCTTTTCCCCAAGGTCTATGAGAATGTTGCTTTGCGTCTCATCCCCGATTCCATTGTCAAAGTGAACGGGCGGATCAATATCCGAGAAGATAGCGTTGAGATGCACGGAGACGATGTGATCAATATCGATATTACGGAGCACAATCAGCGTCCGCTGTCGATGAGGATTCCTGCCACCACATGTAATCCAGCCAATCTGAAAAGAGTGAAAGAGATTTTGGCTGAGCATCCTGGAACAAGCGAGGTACATCTGGAGATCCTTGAAAAGGATCGTTCTACCCGTCTCAAATTAGGTCCTCAATATCGCGTTGAGATCTCCCCAGCTTTGATCGCCGATTTGAAAACCGTCTTGGGCTCTCAATGTATGAATGTGAGCTCATCTAAGAAGAAGTGATGGATGCTCAGATGACCTCTGCTGAGGAATACAATTCGCGCCGTATCGTCCAAGATGACAAGGGGGAGCGGGCGCGCTTATCCCGTCGTATCGCGATCTATTCAGCTGTGTGCTTCCTCGTAGCTTTTCTCAGCGGTTGGCTGTGGCATACCATCGCTTCCTTACCTTCCTATACCGCTTCGGAAGATGGATCTGTGGTTATCACCGAGCGCGCTCAATCGCAGATCTTTGTCGTAGATGCCCTCTATGTGGCTATCGCTGTCGTTGCAGGTTTGGCATTGGGAGCTGTGGCATGGTTGCTTTTCTGTAAAGACGGATGGATATGCGCTGTGATCGCGGCGATTTTCCCCACTATCAGCGGTCTGTTGTGCTGGGGTATCGGTGTGATCCTTGGGCCGAGGGATTTCGCTCAGCGGGTAGCTGATGCTGTCCCTGGGGATCTCATCACCCCTAATTTCACCTTACATACCTGGGTTCCAGTATGTATCTGGCCCCTTTTCGCCATCATCCCCATCATGCTCTATGCCAATTTGAGTGGGGATCGAGAAAGGGTGGCTATACGGATGAATACGGTCTCATCTGTGGAATCAGATCAGCCAGGAGATAACCCAGACGGTAAGGGGAGCGAAGAGTAAAGCCGGTAACATATCGGCAACTCTGATCTGGCGGATTTGCAACATGCGCAATCCGACACCAAGCAAGATGATTCCGCCAACAACGCTTGCTGCATCGATAGCTGCGCGCGGCATGATATCTCCAACAGCCCATCCGAAAAGGGTGATGCCGCCTTGAATAAGGATCATTGTCAAAGCTGAAGCACCCACTCCGATACCAAAAGAGGTGGCGAAAGCGATCGCGGTGAAGAAATCCAAAACCGACTTCACGTAGAGCTGGTCTGCCCCCAATCCCAATCCATCATTCAAAGATCCTAGGAATGCCAGCGGGCCGATACATGAAACCAGCGAAGCGGTGACAAAGCCGTTGACGAAACGTTGCTGGGCGCGAGCCGAACTATCTTTGCGGATCAATACTTTTCTCAAAAAGGTGCCAAGATCGTCAAGACGCTCCTCGAGTCCTAAAGCTGATCCGACAAGAACACCGATCAAGAGGGGAATGAGGATGACGACCAATGTAGCCGATCCGAGCAAGGAGGTCAGAGGTTGACCTTGAAGAGGAATGAGAGACAGTCCTCCGAGAATGAGGGTGAGAATTCCAAGGGTGTCGGTGAGTCCAGCGCGAGCGCGTGGAGAGAAGCGGTCACCAAGAACCATACCGATGACCGCTCCGCAGATGACGGCGCAGACATTGACAAGTGTTCCCAAACCGATGAAATTCATCTCACCTCCGAATATGGATATAGACGACGAATGACCAAGCCTATCGAGCTTTGAATGCTAACGCCATATACAGAGCACTTTGATGGAGCAGAATCCGTCTATGGACAGCTGCAACGTTATCTTCATATCCCACTAGACTTAAACTGTGTTGAGGATCAGGGATTTTACCGATTATGACCGTACAGATTATTCCGATCTGCTCCCTCGAGCTCCATTCGATGTGGCCAAAGCTATGGAAGCTGTACGCGATGTCTGTGATGGAGTGAAAAACGATGGTATCGAGGCTTTACGACATTACAGCGCTCAATTCGATCAGGTAATTCCCGATCATTTCAAAGTTCCTCTTTCTGTCCTAGAAGATGCCCGCCGACATCTCGATCCCGACGTGGAAAAAGCAATCGCTCTTGCCATTGAGCGACGGCGGACGGTATGCGAGCAGGTGGAAAAAGAGCAGATGAGTCGCAGTGTCCATCTCGACCAGACGGCTATGGTGACCAATCGTCTTGTCCCCGTCCAAAGGGTAGGGCTCTATGTACCTGGGGGATTAGCTCCTCTCGCATCCAGTGTCGTGATGAATGCCGTCCCCGCCTTGGTCGCAGGTGTCTCATCGCTCGCCTTATCGTCTCCTCCTCAAGCCCAATATGGAGGCTATCCTCACCCAGTCATCATGGCGACGTGTCATATGTTAGGAATTGAGGAAGTCTATGCGGTTGGCGGAGCTCAGGCGATCGCCATGTTCGCTCACGGTGTTAAGGGTCTATGCCCCAAAGCGGATCTGGTGACAGGACCGGGCAATATCTATGTCGTCGCAGCTAAACGCTATCTGCGTGGACAGATCGGTATCGACTCTGAGGCAGGACCTACCGAGATCGCCATCATCGCAGACGAAACGGCAAATCCCGCCTATCTGGCAGCTGACCTCATCAGCCAAGCTGAGCACGATCCTCTCGCTGGTGCTGTGTTGATTACCGATTCTTTTGCAATAGCGCAGGCGACTAACGAACAGATCACATCCCAATTAGAAGCTTTGGATACTCGGGAACGTTTGAAGATCTCCTTGACAGGCGAGCAATCGGGAATCATCGTGACTCGCGATCTCAACCAATCCATTCAGGTGGCAAATGATTATGCTGCTGAACATTTGGAGATCTGCACTCGCAACGCTGCCGAAGTGAGCCATTCGATTATCAATGCTGGAGCTATCTTTATCGGTCACTATTCCCCTGTACCCTTGGGGGATTATTGTGCAGGCTCAACCCATGTTCTTCCCACCTCAGGTGCGGCTAAATATTCCTCTGGATTGACGGTGAGATCCTTCATGCGTTCGATCCATGTCATCGACTATTCAGCTGAGGCTCTTTGCTCAATTGGACAGCCCATTATCGATTTTGCTCATGCCGAATATCTACCTGGACATGCGGCGGCTATCAGTGTGCGAACTCAAGGAGATAGATCATGATCTACGATGCGTCCATCTGTCTCGATCAACTTCCTCTCCGCGATGATTTGCGGGGGAAGGAACCTTATGGCGCCCCTCAGCTTGATGTGGCGGTAGCCTTGAACGTCAATGAAAATCCGTATCCTCCCACGGCAAAGATGAGGATGCAGATGAGCGATGCTGTGGTCAAAGCTGCGCGGACGATCAATCGTTATCCCGATCGAGAGGCACGATCGTTGCGTCAATCTTTGGCAGAATATCTCGGTTTTGGATTGAGCGCAGACAATATCTGGGCTGCAAATGGTTCCAACGAGGTCATGTTTCACCTTTTGACAGCATTTGGAGGTCCTGGGCGCACTGTGCTCACTTTTAAGCCGACCTACTCAATGTATCCCGACTATGCTCGCGATACCCACACTCACTATGTTGCTGTCGATCGTCTACCCGATTATCAGCTTGATGCCACGATGATTTTAGAAGCCATCGAGCAGCATAATGCCGATATCGTTATCTTGTGTACACCGAATAATCCGACCGGAACTCAAATTCCTGTCAGCGTGATTGACGAGGTATGCGCTTCTACGGAGGCTATCGTGATCGTCGATGAGGCCTACCAAGAATTTGCAGAATATCCCGAAGACTCCTCTCTAGCCCTCCTGCCGAAATATGGGAGGTTGATCGTTACCCGGACGATGAGTAAAGCCTTCGGTTTGGCGGGTGCTCGCGTGGGCTATCTGGCGGCTGCGAAAGCTGTTGTTGACGCCTGTCGTATCGTCCGCTTGCCCTATCATCTTTCAGCTCAGACCCAACAGATCGCTCAGGTAGCACTCATGCACACCGATGAAGTGATGGAGCAAGTCGAATCGTTGCGGGAGCAATGTCAACTTTTGCAAAGTTGGTTGAGGGATCGTGGCTATCAAGTCATCAGCTCCCAGGCGAATTTCTGTCTTTTCGGACGCTTCTATCAACCTCATGATGTTTGGCAAGCCCTCTTGGATCGCGGTGTTCTGATCCGTGAAGTAGGTCCTGAGGGGTTCTTACGGGTGTCTGCAGGAACTGAGCAGCAGATGAACGCCTTCCGTCAAGCGTTATGTGATATTGAAGATAGCTTTGAACACATCGGGTATTAAGGAGCATCGATGGAAACGAGTGGACGTCATGCCAAAGTTGAACGGCAGACCTCTGAATCGCAGGTGTCAGTCGAGATCAACCTCGACGGACAAGGTATTTCGCATATCAGCACGGGTGTGGGATTTTTTGACCATATGCTGACAGCTTTGTCCACGCATTCCCTTATCGATATGGATATCGTCACGACAGGCGATTTGCATATCGACGGACATCATTCCATCGAGGATACCGCTATCGTCTTTGGGCTAGCTCTCCGTGAAGCTTTGGGAGATAAGAAAGGAATTCGCCGTTTTGGTTTTGCCTCTGTTCCTCTCGATGAATCCTTAGCTCAGTGCACTGTCGATGTCGCTGGACGTCCATATTGTGTCATGACAGGAGAACCCGAGGGACAGATCTATGCCCGTATCGGCGGAAATGGTGTGAGCTATGCCGGATCGATGACCTATCACGTCATGGAAGCGATCGCTTTCAATTCGGGATTGTGTCTTCATCTCGATGTGATCCGTGGACGAGATCCCCACCACATCGTTGAAGCCCAATTCAAAGCCTTTGCCCGTGCTTTACGCGAAGCGGTTGAATACGATCCGCGGCGTCATGACATTCCATCGACGAAGGGAAGTCTGTGAGTTCAAAGTCATTCTCAATCGCTGTCTACGATTATGGCTCGGGTAATCTGCATTCGGTACGTCGGGCTTTGGAATACGTTCAGGCTCGAGTCTATGTGGGCAATGACAAGCGCTCTTTAGAAGCGGCGGACGGATTAGTCGTCCCCGGTGTCGGCGCTTTCAGCGCGTGTATGCAACAGTTGCACGATGCTCACGCAGATGAATTTATCCGTACCTGGATTGCTCAAGGAGGTAAATTCCTTGGCATATGCGTAGGTCATCAGATCCTATTTGAGAATGGTTATGAGCACGGTATAACCTCCAAAGGTTTAGGGATTTATCCTGGCGATGTCGAGATTTTGCGTAGTAACCAGCTTCCCCATATGGGGTGGAATCATGTCCACTGGGATGGGGGAACTCCCTTTGAGGGCATTGCAGATGAGAGGTTTTATTTCGTCCATTCCTATGGTGTTCATACCGCTGTGGAATCGGCTCAGGTAGGCTGGACATGTCACGAAGGGGATAAATTCGTGTCGGCAGTGCGCAAGGACAACGTGATGAGCACTCAGTTTCATCCGGAGAAATCCGGCGTGGCTGGTTTGCGTCTGCTTAAAAATTGGATCCTAAGCTGAGGGTGAACGTGATCGAGGATAACGAGAAAGCATCTGAGTCGCTGATTCTTTTCCCTGCAGTCGATGTGCAGGATGGCAAAGCAGTCCAATTGCAGCAGGGAATAGCTGGAAGCGAGAGGGTCTTTGGCGATCCACGTGATGTCGCTCTTCGCTGGCAAGAGCAGGGGGCTGAGTGGATTCATCTTGTCGATCTGGACGCTGCATTCGGACGTGGAGATAACGCTGCGATCACCTCCGAAATCGTTGCATCCTTGGATATCAATGTGGAGTTATCAGGTGGTATCCGTGACGATGAATCCCTTAAGGCGGCTTTAGCTACAGGAGCTCGCCGTATCAATGTGGGAACCGCTGCTTTGGAAAATCCCGATTGGTGTATCTCAATCATTGAACGCTATGGCGATAGAGTAGCGATCGGACTTGATGTCAAAGACGGTCAGTTAGCAGCTCGAGGATGGACCCATCTAGGTGGCGATGTTTTTGAAACGGTCGAGACGATGACCCACGCTGGATGTGAGCGTTTCGTCGTTACCGATGTCACAAGTGATGGAATGCTGAGCGGTCCTAATTTGGAATTGCTCGGTGCTGTATGTGCCCGCTCTCAAGCAAAAGTTGTTGCTAGTGGGGGAATCTCTTCTCTTGATGAGATTCGTTTGCTGACAGGCTTGGTGCCGATTGGTGTTGAAGGAGCTATCATCGGTACAGCTCTCTATGTGGGCAATTTCACCTTGGCTCAAGCTCTTGAAGCGGCACGTCCTCTTTCCAATCTTTAAAGGTAGACGATGGTAACACGACCGCAATCATGGCATGAAGCGATCGTTGAAGGCAGTCTCGAATGGTCTTTTCTTTCGGCTGAGGATCTATCTGAGATTGCGGAATTGCGTGCAGCGATTGAATATTTTGACGATCCTGCATTGACGCGTTCTTTGAGCGATCTGCTCACCGATTTTCACCTGCCCTATGCCCATCCCACACACCATGCAGTCATAGGACGCGATAAAGGGGGAACGATCGTTGCCTATGCATGGAATCACATCAACGATCCCCATCTTTTTGATCCCAAAATTTGGATCGAGATCGGTGTTCATCCGGCATGGAGACATCACAAGATCGGTCTCAAGCTCATCGATTGGTGTCTTGATAGGGCAAGGTTATGGCTTGCTCATCTGCCAGAAGAAAATATTGAAGTCTCATCTCTGTTGGTGGAATGCACCACTGAGGAGCGCTCTCATATCGCCGATGACCTGATTAAAGATGGACGTCTACAGCCTAGACGTTGGTTTTTCGATGCATCGATTGAATTGGCTGATCTTGCGGACAAGACGGTGATTATCCCCGATGGTTTTGAGCTTAAAAGGTTCACTATGGACGTCAGCGAACAGCTTCGTTGCGCTCATAATGAAGCTTTCAGCACCCGTCCAGGCGCTCATGATGTGGATCGAGCCTCATGGCAAGCATCTCTTCAACGTCCAGCATTTCGTCCGCAATGGTCTTGGTATGCCGTTGCGCTAGAGAGTGGAGATATTGCAGGCTATGCCCTCAATAGCGAGATCGCTGAGAGAGATGATGAAGGATCTCAAGGTTGGACGGAAAGATTCGGGATCCGTCCACCCTATCGCTCATGCGGATTGGGCAGGGCATTGTTAAGCGCATCCGTCATGTCTTTTATCGATGCCGGATGCCGCAGCGCAGGTGTGGGGATCGATACCGATGATGCGATCAGAGCAAGCGCCGTCTTCGAAAAAATGGGCTATCGCATCGACGATAAGATCGTGAACTTCGCGGCACGTTTTTCCCTATGAGCACCCTGGTCTAGAATTGCAGACGGAATTTTTCTGATCACCTAAGGAGACATCTATGTCAGGCCACTCCAAGTGGGCTACAACCAAGCATAAGAAAGCGGCGATTGACGCCAAACGCGGCAAGCTTTTCGCCAAGCTGATTAAGAATATTGAAGTTGCAGCTCGTCTCGGAGGCGGCGATCCTGACGGAAACCCGACCCTCTACGACGCGATTCAGAAGGCGAAGAAGTCCTCCGTACCCAATGACAATATCGATCGCGCTATCAAGCGTGGTTCCGGTGAGGGCAATGATGGGGTCAACTATGAGTCCATCATGTACGAGGCTTATGGTGCAGCCGGTGTCGCTATCCTCATCGAATGCCTCACCGACAATCGCAATCGTTCCATCTCGGATGTCCGCGTCGCAGTTACCCGTAACGGTGGAACTATCGCAGACGGTGGATCCGTACAGCGTCTTTTCGCCCGCAAAGGTGTGGTGACCGTATCGGCTACCCAGGAAGTTGCGAGCGATTCTCGTAAGACTCAGACACGTACCATTACGGAAGACGAGTTGCTTGAAGCCACGATCGAAACCGCTGTTGAAGAGATCGAACAGATCGGCGATACCTTCGAATTGGTTTCAGATCCCAATGATATGGTCGAAGTTCGTAAAGCCATCCAGGCTGCCGGTATCGATTACGATTCGGCTGAAGTCCAATTCGTTGCCAGCTTTGACCAGATGGTGACCAGTGTTGAAGAAGCGCAAAAACTCGAGCGTATCGTCGATGCTTTAGACGATCTTGACGATGTTCAAAACGTCTATACCAATGCCGATTTCACCGATGAGGTTCAAGCCGCTTTAGCTGAAGCCTGATTTTATGGATCTAGGCGATGGGGAGATGAAAACATCTCCCCATCGCCATTTTTACGGACAGGTAAGTATCTAAAGGGAGACGATCACGCTACTATGCGAACGTAGGTTCGGATGAAAGAGAGTGGGATGCGTATTCTCGGGGTCGATCCGGGGTTGACCCGCTGCGGTGTGGCTTTAGTGGAGAAGAGCGGGAATCGTCTGCATTTAATAGGTGCGGAAGCTTTGCGCTCTCCTGCCGATATGGATCATGCCTATCGTCTTTTGACAATCCATGACAAACTCAAAGAACGCATTGAGCAATCCCATCCAGATGCCGTAGCAGTCGAACGAGTCTTCGCTCAGCACAACCGTTCAACAGTTGCGGGAACGACTCAGGTTGCTGGAATCGCCATGATGCTCGCCGCTTCCTATCGCATTCCTGTCTTTACCTACACTCCTTCTGAAGTGAAAGCGGCGGTGAGCGGATCAGGAAAAGCCGACAAGGCCCAGGTGGGGGCGATGGTTATGCGTATCTTAAAGCTGGAATCGGCGTTGAAACCGGCAGATGCTGCGGACGCCGCGGCATTGGCGATCTGTCATCTATGGCGTGGAGGGACGATCAATCGATATGCTCAAGCCCTCGCTCGCATCACTTCACCATCTGTCATGAGAGGAAAAAGATGATTGCTCATATCCGCGGACATGTTCTCTCCTTAGGGGCAGGGTGGGTCGTTGTGGAAGCTTCCGGATTGGGATATCGCCTGCTGTGTCCTCCTTCTGCTTTAGCTCTCTGTCGTGAGGGTAACGAGGTTTCCCTCTATACATCCTTGATCGTCAGAGAAGATTCGATGACTTTGTATGGTTTTGCCACATGCGAGCATAGGGATGCCTTCGAGCTTGTCCAGCAGGCATCGGGGGTAGGCCCCAAACTTGCCCTGTCGATCGTATCGGTATGGGAGCCAGATCAGCTTGCCGATGCGGTGATGAGCAATAATATCCGTGCTCTCACCCAAGTTCCTGGTATCGGCAAGAAAGGAGCTGAAAAGATCATCATCGAATTGCGAGAAAAGATTGCGATTTTGAAAACGGGGGAGACGACCTCCCAGCCATCAGGATCTGTTATATCGATGGGATGGGTTGCAGACGTTAGCGAAGGATTGCAATCGTTGGGGTGGAACTCGAAAGATGCTGATAGAGCTTGTGAGATGATCGCTGATCGTGTCGCTAAGAATCCTGATATGTCCTTGAGCGATATGATGAGGGCGGCTTTGAAAACCTTGGCAAAGGCATGAGTGTGGACGAATATCGTAGTCAATCACCAGTTGATGCGTGGGCAGATCCTGAAGAACGAGCTGTTGAAGCCGCGTTACGTCCCCATCATCTTAATGAATTTAGTGGGCAGAGACGGGTGCGAGATCAGCTTGGACTCGTCTTAGAAGCTGCCAAAGTGCGTCAGCGTAGTGCCGATCACATCTTGCTTTCCGGTCCTCCAGGTTTAGGGAAGACGACCTTGGCGATGATCATCGCCACCGAGATGGCGGCTCCTTTGCGAATCACCTCGGGACCTGCGATTCAACATGCGGGAGATCTCGCTGCAATTCTTTCCTCCTTAACCGAAGGAGAGATCCTCTTTCTCGACGAGATCCATAGGATGAGTCGTCCAGCGGAGGAAATGCTCTATTTAGCGATGGAGGATTTCCGAGTTGATGTCATCGTCGGCAAAGGTCCTGGAGCTACTGCTGTGCCTATCGATATTCCTCCTTTCACCTTGGTAGGAGCTACAACACGTGCTGGACTTCTTCCCAGCCCTTTGCGGGATCGTTTCGGCTTTACTGCCCAGTTGGATTATTACGAGACGGGGGATTTAGCGCAGATCATCATGCGTTCAGCTCAGAAGCTGGACATCTCTATGCCTGAACAGGCTGCCTATGAGATCGCACGTCGCTCTCGAGGAACACCGCGTATTGCCAATCGCCTTTTGCGTCGGGTACGCGATTATGCTCTCGTGCGCTTCGAAGGGCAGATCAATTCTGAGATTACCGAACAGGCATTGAATCTTTTTGACGTCGATCATCTTGGACTTGATCGGCTTGATAGAGATGTTTTGAATGCGATCTGTACGAAATTTGGGGGAGGTCCAGTAGGTCTTTCCACTCTGGCAATCAGTGTGGGAGAAGAGATGGAAACAGTCGCTGAAGTTGCTGAACCTTTCTTGGTACGTCTCGGTTTTCTTGCCAGAACTCCTCGTGGACGCATTGCCACACCATCAGCCTGGCGACATTTAGGTTTGTCGGCGCCTCCTTGTGCCTCTATGGATGAAGGATTATGGACGAGTCTCGATTGCGAACGCGAGTAGATGCGGTGCAAGCTGACTCACTCTGGTATGCTCGCGCGGGGTGGCGTCTATGCCGCCACGGATCTGAACGAGCCGAGTGAGGTACGTGATGGAATTTATTCTGCTGATGGTTGGCGCGATGATCGTCATGTATGTCTTGATGATCATTCCCCAAAAGAAACGTATGAAGGCAGCCGAAGCGATCGAGCCGGGAAGTCGTGTCCTTCTCGCCAGCGGAATGATCGCCACTCTACGAGCGGTGGGAAAACATCAAGCGATTATCGAATTGGCTCCTGGTGTTGAGGTGACCGCTCTTAGGCAGGTCATCGTTCGCGCGGTAACTCCAGCCGAAGAGGAATTCGTCTTTGCAGACGATATGGACTGTGAGGACGAGACGCTTCTATCTGATGAGATATCAACCGATCAGTCCGATTTCATGCCTGTCTCCAGTGATGAGAGTTTCACCTCCATTCCCAGCCAGGAGGAGAGCGAAAGCCTTGAGAATCTGGAAGACAATTCAACCGACGACAGCGATCAGCCCAAAGCTGGTCCTAGCACGATCTAGAGGGATTACAGGTGGCTCATACATCACCGGCGAACGATTACCGTCCTGTTCGCACCATCATCTCTTTTTGTCTTATCGTCGTTATCCTCTACGCCCTAATGGGTATTACTCGATCGTGGACACCTCAATTGGGTCTTGATCTACGTGGAGGAACGACGATCACCTTGACCGCTCGAAGCGTAGGCGCTGATACGAAAGTGCCGAGGGAAAACTTAGAAACAGCTCGCGGTATCATTCAAAACCGTGTCGATTCTCTCGGCGTCGGTGAGGCCTCGGTGACGATTCAAGGGGACGATCAGATTCAAGTTGCAGTTCCCAATGTGAGCAGCGATGAATTGGTCGATCTCGTGGGAAGTACCGCCCGTTTGGGATTTAGGCCAGTGATCGCTATGCAGCCTTTGACAGTTCAGAATCTGCAAGGGCAGACAGGCTCAAGTGAATCCACCTCTCAGCCAGCAGATAAAGCAGAGCGCGGTCCTCTACCCATGCTTCCTCCTCAGCCTCCTGCTCCTTTGAGTCAGCGACCGACTGAAGTTCAAAATCCCGATATGAGTTTGGACGATAAGATCAGCTATGTCCCGACTGATGCCGATACCAAAGATTTTGAAGCCTTCGTCTGTGGAGATGAATTCCCCGATGTTGAAGATCAGCCTCTGATCAGTTGTGATCAGGACGGAACGGTGAAATATCTTCTCGGACCTCAGATCATCAGTGGGGAGCGGGTCACCGATTCCAATGCTGGTATTCCTCAGGGGCAACTCAATTGGGTGGTCAATCTCGCCTTGGACGATCAAGGTGCTCAAGATTTCGCAGATGCAACCCAGGCGTTGAGCACTAAGCAAAGCCCACAGAATCAATTTGCGATCGTCCTCGACCATCAAGTCGTATCAGCTCCCTCCGTCCATGAAAGAATCCCTGGTGGACACGCTCAGATTTCGGGTGGATCCATCGATGAGAAAGAGGCTCGTAACCTCTCATTAACCCTGCGTTATGGTGCTTTGCCAGTTGATTTGGAGATCAGCTCGGTCGATACTGTCTCCGCTGCCCTCGGTGGTAATCAGATGACTGCTGGCATTATCGCTGGCATCGTCGGTTTAATCCTCGTCATGGTCTACTGTTTGTTCTACTACCGCGGTTTGACAGCAGTGGTTCTAGGTTCGCTGCTCATGGCGGCAGCCGTTACCTATGCTGTAGTCGTCCTATTGGGATCGGCAGTAGGTTTCGCTCTCAACCTGCCTGGTATTGCGGGAGCTATCGTCGCTGTCGGTGTCACTGCTGACTCCTTTATCGTCTACTTTGAACGTATCCGAGATGAGATCAGAGAAGGTCACCGTCTGCGTCCTGCAATTGAATCGGGATGGAAGAAAGCTCGCAATACCATCATGATGGCTGATGGCGTCCAGCTTTTAGCCGCTATCGTGCTGTATTTCTTGGCGATCGGAGCAGTGAAAGGTTTCGCCTTCACCTTGGGTGTGACCACGGCGATTGATCTGTTCTTGGTCTTCTTCTTCACCCATCCGCTCATGAGTCTTCTGGGGCGGACGAAATTCTTCGGTCGAGCTCATAAGTGGTCGGGATTTAGCCCCGATCATCTTGGAGTGTCACGCGCTTCCCTTCTTGGACGACGCGTCGCGGCCACCTCCCAACGGTCACATTCACAGGAGCAGGCAGATGAGTGAGCAGACCATGACATCGCATTCCTTTCAGACATCGGCTAAGCCGAGTTTGATGAGAAGACTTTATACCGCCGATTTTTCTTTCAATTTTGTTGGCAACGCATCGAAATTCTTTATTGCAGCCGCAGTAATCCTGGCGGTCTGTATCGCGTCTTTGGCGATACGAGGATTGAATCTGGGTATCGATTTCAAAGGTGGATCGGTCTTTCAGGTGCCGGTTCAAGTCACCTCAAGTACTGTTGACGATTTCTCGGCGACAGTATCCGATACGGGAATTGAGAATCTTTCCGCAGAGGTGCGCACGATTGGCGATCAGGCAGTTCGTATCCAGACTCGCTCTTTATCCACAGAAGAAGTGAGCGAGTTGCGTGCAGCTCTTGCGGCTAAGGCAGAAGTCACTAGCGATGATGTCGCCTATAGCTTGATCGGACCATCATGGGGTCAGCAGATCACACAGAAAGCTTTGATCGCCTTAGCGATCTTCACGGTCTTGGTCGGTGTGCTCATCTGGATCTATTTCCGCAATGCGAAGATGTCTGTCGCCGCCTTAGCAGCTTTGGCTCATGATCTTGTGGTGACAGTTGGTCTCTACGCTCTAGTCGGTTTTACCGTGACACCATCGACTGTGATCGCAGTCTTGACCATCATGGGCTATTCCCTCTATGACACAGTGGTCGTCTTCGATATGGTGCGCGAACGTACCAAGACGATCAAGGAGGATGGACGCACCTTCTCCGAAGCGGCAAATGAGGCGATCAATCACGTATTGGTGCGTTCGATCAATACCACGATCATCGCTGTCTTGCCTGTTGCCGCCATCCTCATCGCGGGTGTCCTCGTCCTCGGTGGAGAAGGTCCTTTGCCAGATCTCGGTTTGGCGATGCTTATCGGTATGATCGCTGGAGCCTATTCGTCGATCTGCTTAGCAACCCCGATTCTGGCTGTCTGGCGTGAACGCGAACCCGATATGGTTGCTCACCGTAAGTCTTTGGAGAAACATCAAAGTAAACATCGTCCGCGTGTTCAGATCACGACTGCTGAAATCGACTCCGATTCAGATCATCGAGTCGACGTCGCCAAGGAACGCCAGATGCATATCGATGCCGGTCATACCGATAGCAACGGACGAGTTCAGCCGAAGAGGACTACCCGAGCGCAACGGAAGAAATGAGATGAGCGATCCGCGTATTGCCCGAGCTGAAGGGCTCATTCGCAATATTCCCGATTTTCCAAAACCGGGAATTCAATTCAAAGACATCACTCCGCTTTTAGGCGATGCTCAAGGACTCACCGATGTGATCGATGTCCTCGCTGAACGGGCTCCTGCTGGGATCGACGCTATCTGTGGTGTCGATTCCCGCGGGTTCATCTTCGGTGCTCCTTTAGCGATCCGTCTTGGTGTCGGATTCGTTCCTATTCGCAAACCCGGTAAATTGCCCGCCTCGGTTATCGAAGAATCCTTCGATCTCGAATATGGATCCAGCACCTTGTCAATGCATACCGACGCCTTAGATGCCGGAATGCGCGTCTTGTTGATCGATGATCTGCTCGCTACAGGTGGCACCTTAGCTGCCTCAGCGAAATTGATCCGTCGCCTTTCTGCTGAGATAGCTCAGGTGCAAGTCGTCATTGAATTGCTTGGCCTTCCCGGTCGAGAGAATTTAGCGCGATTGGGAATCTACGATTGCTTCTCATTATTCCAAGTGTCAGAAGCTCCGCAGTGATCCTTTCACTGACCACATCGTGAAGGGGTACTATTGTCCCATTAGAACGTAGATAGAGGGGGTCGTAATGGAAAAAGAAACGAATATTTACGGCCCCTATGGTCCTCAAGGACCTAATCTATCCGTCCAATCCGCCCGTGGACGCATTACGAGCGGACCTGAGCAGCCGCGTATGCCGATAAGGCAACGCGGCTCGCAGCGTTTTTCGGCAGGGACGAGAAGTCCCCAGTCGGCAGTCTTAGATGCATTATTCTCGGTGGTGAAATCCAATCACCCCTCCACTAACCTCGACCAGATCGAGCGCGCCTACCATACCGCCGAGCATTATCATCGAGGTCAGACCCGCAAAAGCGGCGAGCCCTACATCACACATCCTCTCGCTGTAGCGACAATCTTGGCTGATTTGGGTATGACTGAGAGCACCTTATGTGCTGCCCTTCTCCATGACACTGTGGAGGATACGAGCTATACCCTCGAACAGTTGCGTACCGATTTCGGTGATGAAATCGCGCTGATGGTGGACGGGGTCACCAAACTCGACAAGCTCACCTATGGAGAATCTGCGAAGGCTGAAACCATACGTAAATTGGTCGTGGCGACAGCTAAAGACGTCCGTGTGCTCGTCATCAAATTGGCAGATCGCCTGCACAATATGCGCACCCTCGGCTCTTTGAGGGAGGAGAAAAGACAGCGTATCGCTCGCGATACGATCGAAATTTTTGCTCCACTAGCTCACCGTCTGGGAATGAATACGATCAAGTGGGAGCTTGAAGATCTCTCCTTCGCCGCCTTGGAACCCAAGGTTTATGAGGAGATTGTCCATATGGTCTCCGAAGCTCAGCCGCAACGCGAACGTCAATTGCGCGAAGTGATCGACATAGTCCAGCAGGATCTTGAAGCTGCCGGATTGACAGCAACTGTCTATGGACGTCCGAAACATTACTATTCGATCTATCAGAAAATGGTGGTTCGAGGACGCGAATTCGCCGATATTTACGACCTGGTGGCATTGAGAATTCTGGTCGATAGCGTACGCAATTGCTACGCTTCACTAGGAGTTTTGCATACTCGGTGGAGTCCTTTACCTGGACGGTTCAAAGACTATATCGCTTTGCCGAAATACAATATGTATCAGTCTCTCCACACGACGGTTCTCGGTCCAGGAAACCGTCCAGTGGAATTTCAGATCCGTACTCACGAGATGCATCAGAGAGCTGAATACGGCGTGGCGGCTCACTGGAAGTATAAGCAGGATCCCAATGCCACCGAGGCTAAGAAATCCGATAATGTCCTCGATAAACTCGACTGGGTCTATCAGCTCAATCAGTGGCAAAAGGAAACAGAAGATCCAGGAGAATTCCTCGATTCTTTGCGATTTGAGCTCAATACGTCCGAAGTCTATGTCTTCACTCCCAAGGGAGATGTGATCGCCCTTCCAAAGGGAGCTACTCCAGTCGATCTCGCCTATTCTATCCATACGCAGGTCGGACATCGCTGTATTGGAGCTAGGGTTGGTGGAAAGCTGGTTCCTCTCAATACGGAATTGGCAAATGGGGATATCTGCGAGATTCTCGTCTCCAAATCGGAAAATGCTGGTCCTAGTCGAGATTGGTTGAGCTTCGTCAAGTCCGCTCGAGCTCGTACAAAGATCAAACAGCATTTTACCAAGGAACGCCGAGAGGAAACGATCGAGCAAGGACGCGAAGCTCTCGCCCGTCATCTGCGCAAATCGGGATTGCCGATCCAACGTCTCCTAACGGTTCAATTTTTGACATCTATCGCTGATAGTTTCCGTCTGCCCGATATCAACTCTCTCTACGCTGCTATAGGGGAGGGGCATATCGGCGCCTCCGCTGTGGTGAACCGCCTCGTCGAGGCAGCGGGAGGTATTGAAGAGGCGGTCGAGGAAGGTCTCGAAGATAAAGCTCCGGTGACTCGTCGGCGGACGAAGAAGACTCCCGATGCGGGAGTGATGGTTGAGGGAAGTAGCGATATGTGGGTCAAATTGGCCAAATGCTGCACACCGATGCCAGGCGATGAGATCATCGGTTTCGTCACTCGAGAAAAAGGTGTATCTGTCCATCGGCGTGATTGCACCAATGCCAGCAATCTCATGTCCCATCCGGAGCGTTTGGTATCGGTCAGTTGGTCTGCATCTACCTCAGGGGGATATCTCGTCGCTATCCAGGTGGAAGCTTTGGATCGTACGGGAATGTTGGCTGAATTAACCCAGACTTTGTCCAATGAGGGTATCTCTATCATTTCGGCTTTGGTCAATAGCTCTCATAACAGACTTGCAAAGATCCGCTTCACCTTTGAAAGCTCTGATGCCACACACTTCAAACACGTTCTAGCTCAACTGCGAAAGATCTCAGGCGTCTATGACGTACAGCGTTTACGTCAAGCCGCATGATCCTATCCAAGCGATGAGATCTATGGCTGAGTAGTGTAATTATCTCGCCTTATAGATCGTCAAGAGTCAATATCTCATAGCAATGATAGGCGGGTTCTTCATAGGGGTGAGCGTCGATCATGGCATGAAGCACCTCTCGAGCTTTGTCTCTAGGGCAGATGGTTTCGATGCGCACCTCATCTGTCTTACAGGGGATCCCGATATCCCCGATGTGGGGATCAGCCCCTGGACAAGCGGTAAATCGTCCCGTCCCTAAGATCGAGAAAGAACATCCATGATAATTTCCTAGAGCGCCCGCTCCAGCTTTGTCCATGGAAAGACGGATTTTTTCGGCATAGTCGTAGGGAGCGAAGACGACGATGGCGACCAGATTGTTCATGGTCATAGAATGCCTGAATCTTTCTAGGAGCGCTAAAGTCTAAGGGTGGATATAGGCAGATTTAATGGATTACAGTTCCGCGCTCTTTCGATGCAGGTTCCTCTCAATTGGAATGAGGCAGCAGATGAGCGCACCATCGAGATCTTCGCGCGGATCGTCGGTAAAGACGATGGGATTCAACGTCCCTATCTGGTCTTTTTGCAAGGAGGTCCTGGCAATGAATCACCACGTCCTTCCCTGACCCCTCACTCTCCCTCATGGCTAAAAACCGCTTTGGAGCGCTATCAGGTGGTCTTTTACGATCAGAGAGGCACAGGACGTTCTACTGCAGTGAACGATCATCTTCTCGATCATCAAACTCCAGAGCAGGTAGCGGAATATCTCACCCATCTACGTGCCGACGCCATCGTCAAAGACTGTGAAGCGATCCGTCAAAAGTTGGGAGTCGATACATGGGATATCCTCGGACAATCTTTCGGCGGATTCACAACTATCCACTATCTGAGCCACTATGCCGATAGCCTCGATCAGTGTTTCATCACAGGAGGATTGACGGCGGTAGACCGTCATTGCGACGATATCTATCAGACGACCTATGAGCAGATGAGAGTAAAATCCGAACTGTTCTACGATCGTTTCCCCCAAGATCGAGATAAGATGCGCAGGGCAATTGACCTTGCCGATCAAGGAAAAATTATTCTTCCCACAGGGGATAAGATCACACCGTCACGTCTGCGTTCCATTGGTCACCTCCTCGGTAGTAACGATGGCATGATGACCTTGCACTGGCTTTTGGACTACGATCCGCTTTCCAATGCATTCGCTCACGATCTATACGATCTTTTAGCTTTCAAAACGAGAAATCCGCTCTATGCAGTCATCCATGAATCATCCTATGCGGACGGATGTATCACCAATTGGTCGGCAGATCGAACGATGCCGCAAAGCTATCGCGATGATGAAACCTTGCTGACAGGTGAACACGTTTTGAAAGAGTGGTTTACGACCGATTCCCAGCTTCGTCCATGGGGGCAGGTAGCAGATCTCATTGCCGAAGTGGAATGGCCAAAACTTTACGATGCCGAGGCTTTACGTCGCAGCAATGCTTCAGGAGCGGCTGCAGTCTATGCCCATGATGCTTTCGTACCTTTGCATTATTCGATGGAAACAGCCTCGCTAATTCCCCATGTGCGCACCTGGATTACCAGCGAACACGAACATAACGGTTTGCGAGCCAGTAACGGACAGGTACTACAGCATCTTTTCGATCTCGCTGAAAGCACTCGTTTGCGCTAAGAGATCATATCGGATGATGAGAGGGGGGATCTGATTATCAGATCCCCCTTTATTTTTAGGCGCTGAAATCGTCTAAAGCTTTTTGAGCTTGTTCCAACCATTCGCTATAGGTTGCGATGGACTCGCGTAGCTGAGCAGCTTTCTTCTCGTCGCCAGCCTTTTCAGCATCGGTGAGCTGAACGTTGAGCTTATCGATTTGAGCGGTGAACATCGTCACGGTATCGGCTGCACGTTTGCGAGCTTCCGGATCGGTGCGACGCCACTCTTTTTCTTCAGCGGCAGCGATCGCCTGCTCAATAGCCTTGAGACGGTTATCCAAAGAGCGCATAGCATCGCGGGGGACACGCCCATATTCGTGGTAGCGGGTAAGGAAATCGCGGAAGGCATTGCGAGCAGCCTTGACATCATCCACCGGCAAAATCTGCTCTTCAGCTTCCGTGAGGATCTGTTCCTTAGCTTCCTGATTGGCTCGATACTGTTTGTCTTCTTCAGCCAAAGCAGCGGAACGAGCGTCGAAGAAACGATCCTGCAATCCTCTAAACCGAGCCCACAGCTTATCGTCTACGCTACGTCCAGCACCGCCGGCAGCTTTCCACTCAGCCATGAGGGAACGGAATTCTGCCGCAGTTTGAGACCAGTCAGTTGAATCAGCGATCTGCTCGGATCGAGCGATGATCTTCTCTTTAACCTGACGAGCCTCAGCCTTGCGCTGATTATCCTGAGCCAAGAAAGCCTTACGCTGACGCGAATAGCGGCTACGGGCAGAGGCGAAACGCTCCCACAAAGCATCGTCAGTCGTCCTATCAATGCGAGGGAGAGCTTTCCACTGATCGAGAAGATTGCGGAAACGCTCCTGGCCACGACGCCAGTCATTCGAATCGGCGATCTGCTCAGCTTGAGCGATCATCTTCTCTTTTTCAGCTTTCGTCTGCTCATTTTGAGCCGCACGCTGTTCACGACGCTGCTCTTGTAAGCGTTGCAACACCGGCTCTTGAGCATCTAGACGAGCTACCAACGATTCGAGATCGCCCACAGCATTGGCGTCAACGATCGAAGCGCGCAAATTCTTGATCGACTTGCGTGCTTCATCGGGAACTACCGCCCCCGATTCGATGCGTCGGATCAATAGATCGACTTCGGTCTCAAGAGATGCGAAGCGGCGCTCAAAGAAAGCGAGGGCTTCAGCGGGGTCAACATCGGGAACCTGGCCAACATGGCGTTCGCCGGCAGAAGTGATGACATAGACGGTGCCATCATCTTCCACACGACCGAAGCTTTGAGGCCTTGCACTATCACTCATAGTTCTATTTTGCCCGATAGGCTGGGTTTTATGTTCATCGTCTCTTTTCCAAGCGGAGCTTGGCAGGCAAATTGTTACATTATCGCGTCCGAAAATAGCGATATTTCACCTCGACCAGCCATCGTTATCGATCCTGGTATGGACTCAAAGGCAACACTCGATAGCTATTGCAAAGAACACGATCTAGTCCTCGAAGCTGTGATCGCTACCCACGGACATGTCGATCACATTGCCGATGGAGCCGCTATCGCCAACGAACGATCTATCCCTTTCTATCTGCATCGAGATGACCACTTCATGCTGACTGAACCAGCACGAGGCTTGGGGGAAGGCAGCGAGGATCTTATCCGAAATCTTCTCGGAACAACCACCTTGCCGATGCCGCATGATTTGCGCTGTATTGAAGACGGCCTAACGATCAGTCATGCTGGGGTTGAATTCAGCGCTGTTCATTGTCCTGGACATTCTCCTGGCAGCGTTGTCTTGATCGGCACTCATCAATCAAAGCAAGTAGTATTGAGCGGAGATGTGCTGTTCGCCTCCTCGGTAGGGCGCGTTGACCTCCCCGGAGGGGACGCCAGACAGATGATCTCATCGCTGCGCAAACTCGATGAGATCTTGGCAGATGATGCCGCTATCCTGCCAGGTCATGGAGCGTCCACCGTCATGGAGATCGAACGCCATATGAACCCATTTTTGAAGGAGGCCTTGGGCAGTGTCTCGTCCTAAACCCCTGTCAGGATTCCCTGAATTCCTGCCAGCTGGACGCATGATTGAAAACCGTGTGCTCGACATCTTGCGTCACACATTTGAACTTCACGGATTCGTCAATATCGAAACCCGTGCTCTTGAACCTTTAGACGTCTTGAACCGAAAAGGTGAGATCACCAAAGAGGTCTATGCGGTACGACGCCTCCATGCAGATGCCAACGCTCATGACGAACTCGGTTTACATTTCGATTTGACCGTTCCCTTGGCTCGCTATGTGCTGGAAAATTCCCATGCTTTGACCTTCCCCTTCCGCCGATACCAAATCCAAAAGGTCTGGCGAGGAGAACGTCCACAAGAGGGTCGCTATCGCGAATTCACTCAGGCAGATATCGATATCATCGGGGAAAATACCTTGGCTGACCACCACGATGTGGAAGCGCCACTGGTGATGCTGGAAGCCTTTGAACGTCTCCATGACGAGATCGGTTTGCCGAAGGTGAGGATGCATATCAACAATCGCAAACTCTCCGAAGGTTTCTATCGCGGTTTGGGTATTGAAGATCCCACCCCGGTTCTTCAGCGAGTGGATAAATATGACAAGATCGGTCCGAAAGCGGTGAAATCCCTTCTAGTCGAGGAATTGCATCTGGATGAGAAGGTTGCCGATGCCTGTGTCGCCTTAGCCTCTATCCATGCTGATGACCGCACCTTTATCGACCAGGTGCGTACGATCGGAGTGCGCCACGAGATGCTAGACGAGGGCTTAGAAGCTCTTGCTCAGGTTCTCGATGCTGCGAATCGTCATGTACCTGGACGCATGATCGCTGATCTCAAAATCGCTCGAGGATTGGACTATTACACAGGTACCGTCTACGAAACGGAATTGGACGGCTATGCCTCGATGGGATCGATATGTTCGGGTGGACGCTATGACTCGTTGGCATCAGATGGGAAGCGAAGCTATCCCGGAGTGGGAATTTCGATGGGACTGAGTCGGGTACTCGCCCCGATTATCTCGCGAGGAGATCTGCTTACCTCCCGTAAGGTACCGAGTTGCGTCCTTATAGCAGTTGATGATGACGATAGTCGTCTACAAGCTATGGAAGTGGCCTCATCTCTACGTTCGCGTCATATCCCATGTGAAGTCGCTCCGAAAGCCGATAAATATGGCAAGCAGATCCGCTATGCGGATCGAAGAGGGATCCCCTTCGTCTGGTTTGGAGGAATGGATGGAGAGGTGAAAGATATCCGCTCAGGAGAACAGAATCAGGCAGATGCGACTACTTGGATGCCCGATGAGAAAGACCTGGTAGTTCAGGTCTATCCAGTAACGGAAGCACAATCCCATTAGACTAGGGTTGCTCGCCCCTAAGAAAGGAAAGAAGACGTGATTCGCACTCACGATGCGGGGATGCTGAACTCCTCGTCAATCGGTACACGCTGCACCCTCGCTGGATGGGTGGATGCCCGTCGTGACCATGGGGGAGTGGTATTCGTCGATTTGCGCGACTCTACTGGAATTGTCCAGTGCGTCATTCGCCAAGAGATGGTGGAATCTCTTGGCGCTCACAAATTGCGCAATGAATTCTGTCTTGAGATTCACGGTGTGGTTGAGAAGCGCTCGGCAGAGACGATCAACCCAGCGATGGCAACAGGTGAGATCGAGGTGGTCGTCGATGAACTGACCATTCTCAATACCTCGGCTCCCCTTCCTTTCCCGATCGATGATCGTGTCAATGTGGGAGAGGATGCTCGTTTCCGCTATCGCTATCTCGATTTGCGACGTCCTGCACCTGCTCGTGCTTTGCGTATGCGCTCCAAAGTCAATCAGGCGGCTCGCAAAGTTCTTGGAGAACATGATTTCATCGAGATTGAAACTCCAACTTTGACCCGTTCAACACCTGAAGGGGCTCGCGATTTCTTAGTACCCGCTCGTCTCTCGCCTGGATGCTGGTACGCTCTGCCTCAATCTCCGCAGTTATTCAAACAATTGCTCATGGTCGCCGGTATGGAACGCTATTACCAGATTGCGCGATGTTATCGAGACGAGGATTTCAGAGCGGATCGTCAACCGGAATTTACACAGCTCGACGTCGAGATGAGTTTCGTCGATCAAGAAGATGTCATCTCGCTAGCTGAAGAGATCCTCACCGAGATCTGGTCGCTAATCGGATATACCATCGAGCGTCCAATTCCTCGCTTGAGCTATCACGATGCGATGAATCGATACGGTTCGGATAAACCCGATCTGCGTTTCGATATCGAGCTGAGCGAGCTGACCGACTATTTCGCCAATACTCCATTCCGCGTATTCCAAGCTGAATATGTGGGTGCTGTCGTCATGCCTGGTGGAGCATCTCAACCACGTCGCACATTCGATGCTTGGCAGGATTGGGCTCGTCAGCGTGGAGCCAAGGGATTGGCCTATGTCACGATCGGACATGATGGAACTTTAGGTGGGCCGGTTGCTAAGAATATCTCCGATGCTGAACGTGAGGGGCTTGCTGAGGCGACAGGCGCTCGTCCAGGGGATTGTATCTTCTTCGCTGCAGGATCGCGTTCCGCCGCTCAACAATTGCTCGGAGCTGCACGTGTCGAGATCGCCAAACGCTGCTCTTTGATCGATGAAAACGAGTGGAGTTTCGTCTGGGTCGTGGATGCACCTTTGTTCAAACCCACCTCTGAGGCTCAAGCTGAAGGTGATGTGGCTGTTGGAGCTGGTTCTTGGACCGCTGTTCATCATGCCTTCACCTCGCCGAAACCGGAATGTCTCGATACTTTCGATACCGATCCAGCTCATGCGCTGGCCTATGCCTATGACATCGTATGTAACGGTAATGAGATCGGTGGAGGATCGATCCGTATTCATCGTCGCGATATCCAACAGCGCGTCTTCGAGGTTATGGGGATTGATGAAGAGCAGGCTCGCGAGAAATTTGGTTTCCTCTTAGATGCCTTCCAATACGGCGCACCTCCCCATGGAGGGATCGCCTTTGGTTGGGATCGTATCGTCGCTTTGTTGACAGCTTCGGAATCGATTCGAGAGGTCATTGCCTTCCCCAAGACGGGTAATGGCTTCGATCCTCTCACCTCTGCTCCTGCCGAGATCACCGCCCAGCAGCGTAGAGAAGCCGGGGTTGATGCCAAACCGAAGAAGAAAGACAGCGAGGAGCAGCAGGCTTCAGCAGATGCCTGAGGATCTGTTTTCTTCCACCCAAGGAACCGTGCCTGAACATGGTTCCTTGGGTGGTGCTGTCCACCATGATCTCCCGCTTGCAGTGCGGATGCGTCCGCGTTCCTTAGATGAGATCATTGGACAACGTCACCTTCTTTCTCCAGGAGCACCCCTGCGGCGTCTGGTCGAAGATGGTGCAGCAACCTCTATTTTTCTATGGGGTCCTCCTGGTGTTGGGAAGACGACCATCGCATCGATCATCTCCCAGCAGAGTCAACGTCAATTCGTTGAGATCTCAGCGGTTACCTCCGGGGTGAAACAGGTCAGGGAGGAAATCGAAAAAGCCCGTCAGCGTCTAGCTCATGGACAAGGTAGCGTCCTTTTCATCGATGAAGTTCATCGTTTCAACAAAGCCCAGCAAGATGTGTTGTTGCCCGCGGTAGAGAATCGTCTGGTCACCCTCATTGCTGCCACGACGGAAAATCCGAGTTTTTCTATCATCTCTCCGCTGCTTTCACGATCCCTTGTCGTCACGCTTCAGCCATTAAGCGATGACGACATTGGTGAGGTCATCAAGAGAGCATTGATCGACGAACGAGGACTAAAAGACGCCTATCAACTCGACCCTGAAGCGCTGGCAGATATTATCGCTTTAGCTCAAGGAGATGCCAGACGAGCTTTAACCTATCTCGAAGAGGCGGCACGTAGCTCACTTTTTCGTGGTTCAACGACGATTGATCGCGATACTTTACGCCTCTCGGTTGATAAAGCCGCTATCCGCTATGACGCTCAAGGAGATCAGCATTATGACGTCGCAAGCGCTTTCATCAAGTCCATTCGGGGAAGCGATGTCGATGCTGCTCTTCACTATTTAGCTCGCATGATCGAAGGGGGAGAAGATCCTCGTTTCATCGCCAGGAGATTAATCATCGTGGCCAGTGAAGATATCGGTATGGCAGCTCCTCATGTTTTGAATACCTGCGTTGCTGCCGCTCAGGCGGTTGCTCTCATCGGGATGCCAGAAGGACGCCTCAGCTTGGCTCATGCCACCATCGCTGCGGCCACTGCTCCGAAATCCAATGCGGTCATCACCGCTATCGATGCTGCCCAAAGCGATGTTCGTAGCGGACAGATCGGTCACGTCCCTCCCCATCTTCGAGATGCTCATTATTCATCTGCTCACGACTATGGACATGGAGTGGGATATCGCTATGCCCATGACTATCCCTATGGGGTAGCCGCTCAACAATATCTACCCGATCCTTTGGTGGGCAAACGATATTATGAGCCGACTCACCACGGCTACGAGGCAGAAATCGCTACGCGTTTGGAAACAATTCGTTCACTATTAGATGGTCATAGAGAGAAAAACTGAGCTGATAGCTCTTCGACACTGCTAATCTTGCATCGTGTATATGCGCTGAGCGCGTCCACGATAACTCATATGGTGTTAGTAAGGGATAACGATGAAAGCTGCTGAAGTCGGTCAAAGATTCTTAAAGTATTTTGCTCGTCACGATCACGCTATCGTTCCCAGCGCTTCGTTGCTCTATAACGACCCCACATTGCTTTTCGTCAATGCAGGGATGGTTCCCTTCAAGCCCTATTTCACTCAAACTGAACCTGCTCCTTGGAAGCGAGCAGTCAGTATGCAAAAGTGCATCAGGACTTTGGATATTGAAGATGTTGGTAAAACAACCCGTCACGGTACTTTTTTCCAGATGCTTGGCAATTTCAGCTTTGGCGATTACTTCAAGGAAGAAGCGGTCGCTTTTGCATGGGAATTGGTAACCGGCTCAGAAGATAACGGATGTCTTGGATTCAATCCAGACGATGTGTGGGTGACCGTTCTTGGCCCTGGTCATCATCCCGATTATCCGCGTGGCGATGAAGAAGCGATTGCCTATTGGAAGTCGGTCGGTGTTGATTCTTCCCATATTCAGATGCGAAATCTGAAGGATAATTATTGGCATATGGGTATTCCAGGACCTGGTGGTCCATGCTCGGAAATCTATATCGATCGTGGTAGCCGCTACGGTCAAGATGGCGGTCCTGAAGCCGATGAAGATCGATTCTTAGAGATTTGGAATCTTGTATTCCAAACAGAAGATTTGAGTGCTGTACGAGCGAAAGATGATTTCGATATTATCGGTAAATTACCCAGTTCCAATATCGATACCGGAGCCGGTTTAGAGCGTATCGCCTTGCTGAAACAAGGCGTTGACAATATGTACGAAACCGATGAGGTCTTTCCCGTTATCGAAAGAGCTGCTGCTCTGAGCGGACGCGAATACGGCCACGATGCTCAAGCCGATATCCGTCTTCGAGTGATCGGCGATCATGTGCGCTCCTCGTTGATGTTGATGACCGATGGCGTTACCCCTGGGAATGAGGCGCGAGGATATGTTTTGCGTCGTTTGATGAGACGAGCGATCCGTTCGATGCGTCTGTTGGGATATCAAGGATCCTCTCTTGTGGAGTTATTGGATGTCTCCAAGCAGGTGATGTCGGCTTCCTATCCGGAAATCGATGAGCAATGGGGACGGATCAGTTCTGCTGCCGATGCGGAGGAGCGCACCTTCATGCGCACTCTGGGTCAAGGAACGACCATGTTCGAAACTGCTGCCCGTCAGACGAAAGAATCGGGATCGAATATCCTCTCTGGAGCAAAGGCATTCGCCCTGCACGATACCTATGGATTCCCCATCGATCTGACATTGGAGATGGCAGAAGAACAGGGATTAAGCGTTGACCGCGAAGCCTTTAGCGCTTTGATGAATGAACAGCGTCAACGTGCAAAAGCCGATGCCAAGCTTAAAAAGGGCGGGATTCATTCAACTGAGGCATATGCGCAGATCCGTTCTTGCGGAGAAAGCCAATTCATCGGTTATAGCGATTTGGATGCTGAATCCAAGATCACAGGATTGATTGTCGATGGCGCGCGAGTCGATCATGCAGGCCCTGGACGAGTGGAGATCGTCCTCGAGCAGACTCCTTTCTATGCTGAATCCGGTGGGCAAGATTCCGATCAAGGTATTTTGAGAACATCGAGCGGTGAGTTGAAAGTTCTCGATGTTCAGCGTCCTGTCCCTGGTGTGATTGTCCATACAGTTGAGCTGGATCACGAACTTGCAGTCGGTGATCTCATCGGTGCCCATGTTGACGCCCAGGCTCGCTATGGAGCTTGTCAGGCACATAGCGCAACCCATATTTTGCATGCTGCCTTGCGCGAATTGATCGGTTCAAATGCCACCCAGGCGGGTTCATATAACAAGCCGGGTTATTTGCGTTTTGACTATTCATCTTCCCAATCATTGAGCGAAGCGGCACGGCTGGAAATCGAGCAACGCTGTAATCAAGCGATCCGCGATGACCTTGAGGTGAGCGCCACCTTGATGAAACTCGAAGAGGCTAAAGCGATGGGTGCTATGGCGATGTTCGGGGAAAAATATCCTCCCATCGTCCGCATGGTTGAAATGGGAGGAGCGTGGTCGCGTGAGCTCTGCGGAGGAACACATGTCCCTCATTCCAGCCAAGTCGGTTTGATGACCATCGTCCAAGAATCCTCTATCGGTTCAGGTACCAGACGAGTGGAAGCGTTGGTAAGCACCGATGCCTTTGATCGTCTCGCAGCTGAACGGGCTTTAGTCAATCAGATCACTCAGACCTTGAAGGTTCAACCCGATCAATTACACGAGAAGATTGCCTCCATGGTCGCCGAGCTGAAATCCGCTCATAAACAGATTGAGCAGTTGAAGATGCAGGCGGTTCAATCTGAGATTCCTGCAATGATCGAGTCGGCTCACATCCTTGGAGATATCAAATTCATTACCCACCTTTTCGATCAGGTGGATGCTGGACAACTGCGCTCCTTAGCGACTGATCTGCGCTCTCGATGTGGCGAACAAGCGGCGATTATCTTCCTTGCAGCTAAAGGTCCCAAGCCGGCGATGGTCATCGCCTGTACCTCGGCTGCTCAACAGAAGGGATATCAGGCAGGTTCTTTGCTTTCTTCTGCGGCGACCATCCTCGGTGGACGAGGAGGGGGCAAGGCGGATATGGCTCAAGGTGGTGCTCCCAATATGGAATCTATCGATCAGGCCTTTGCTCACGTACGAGAAATGATCGTCTGTGACTGAATTTCGGCGCGGCGTCCGTCTGGGAATTGATTGGGGAAAAGCGCGTATTGGTATTGCGGCGTGCGATCCTGATGCTTTGCTGTGCTATCCAGTCGAGACGGTGAATACCAAAGCCCAACCTTATGATCGTATCCGTCGTCTTTGTGAAGAATACGATCCCATCGAGGTTGTTTTGGGTATGCCTATTGATCTGCGAGGACAAGAGGGTATCGCCGCTCATGCCATGGGAGAAGTGGCGAAGAATCTTGCCCATATCCTTCCATGCGATCTGCGTATCGTAGACGAGAGGATGAGCACAGCCTCAGCAGCTAAGAAATTGGCAGCTAGCGGACGTTCCTCTCGCCAGCGTCGATCTGTGATCGATCAGGCAGCGGCTGTCGATATTTTGGAAAAGACAGTCGATGCTGAGCGTCAAAATGGACATGCTCCGGGATATCTGTGGAGTGATAAAGAGGAGAAATAAATGGCATATCAACCACATCGAGCGATCTTGGAACCCAGTGATGACGGGCAGGGGATGAATTCGCGTGGTGGGAAGATTAAATCTCTCATCGCGGTATTGATCTCCCTAGTTATTCTGATTGGAGGCGTGGGTTTTGCCTATACCCATGTTCTCCATAAGGTCATCTCATTTGGCATCGTCCAAGACTATGAGGGAGATGGTGAAGCCGATATCACTTTCACCATTCCTAGCGGAGCTACCGTGACGCAAATCGGTGAAATGCTTGCGAAAAGCGATATCGTCAAATCTGAAAAAGCGTTTGCCTATGCTGCTCGCAAGAATAAGGATGCTTCCAATATTCAAGCTGGTACCTATCAGATGAAGACGAAGATGAGCGCTCACAGCGCCTTGGAGGCATTGTTGGATACCGATAATTTAGTCAATAATCAGGTCACGATCCCCGAGGGTCTACGCAATAGTTCTGTGGTTTTGCTGTTGAATGAAAATACCGGCATTGCTGCTGAAGATTTCGATAAAGCTCTTGCCGATACCTCTGTCCTTGGGCTTCCCGATTGGGCTCGTGATAATGCGGAAGGTTTCCTCTTCCCCGATACCTATTCCTATGATGCTGAATCAACTGCTACCAGCTTGCTGAAGATGATGCCAAAGCAGTTTAATTCGGTGAGCGAATCGATTGATTTCGTCAATAAAGCGAAGGCTCTCGGGGTAGATCCTTACGATGCTTTGATCGTCGCTTCGATCATTGAAAAAGAGACTCGCGATCCTAAATACGGTCCCGATATCGCCCAGGTTATCTATAACCGTTTGAAGATCGGTATGCCTTTACAGCTGGATTCAACGGTGATCTATGCCGTCAATTCTCCAGGCACGATTACGACCACAGATGAGGAACGCAATAGCGATTCTCCTTACAACACCTATAAACATAAAGGTTTGCCCCCAGGTCCAATCTCCAACCCTGGAAAGAATTCTTTGGAAGCTGCAGTCAACCCAAGCGGATCAGACTATCTATATTTCGTCGCAACCGATCCTGAAACGGGGGAGACAAAATTCGCTTCGGATGATGCAGGACATGCGCGTAACGTGGAAGAATTCCAAAGCTGGTGTCGCCTACATAGCGATATCTGCGGATAAAGCGAGAAGTGGGCATCGTCAATGGTGCCCACTTTTTCGTCTCCTGTGAAGTATTGAAGAAAAATCTGAGATACTTACCTTTATGCTTCGTTACCTCACGTCTGGTGAATCGCACGGTCAAGCTCTTGTCGCCACTATAGAGGGATTACCAGCCCATATTTCGGTGACGAGTGAGGATATCCGTTGCGAATTGGCGCGCCGTCGTCTCGGATATGGGCGTGGAGCGCGTATGAAATTTGAAGCGGACGAAGTTACGATCTTAAGCGGTATCCGTCACGGTTCAACCTTGGGATCTCCCATCTCGATCGTCGTGGGAAATAGCGAATGGCCTAAATGGGAACAGGTGATGAATCCCGATCCTGTCGATGACGATCAGATCTCGTCTCTGGCCAGGAATGCCCCCCTAGTGCGTCCCCGTCCAGGACATGCCGATCTGGCAGGAATGATGAAATATGACATGGACGATGCTCGCCCAATCCTGGAAAGAGCGAGCGCACGTGAGACTGCGGCTAAGGTCGCTCTTGGAGCCATAGCAAAACAATTCCTTGCACAAAGCTGTGCGATCACTGTCGTCAGCCATGTGGTTGAAATCGGTCCTATCAGTGCACATGTGACCCGTTTTCCCACGATGGCAGATATGGCGATTATCGATGAGGATCCGCTGCGCTGTTTCGATCCCGATGCCTCCCCTCTCATGGTTGAAGCAGTGAAAGCATGTCAGGCAGACGGGGATACCATCGGCGGAGTGATCGAAGTTCTCGCATGGGGAGCTCCTCCCGGTTTGGGTAGCCACGTCCAATCAGATAGGCGTCTCGATGCCCGTCTAGCATCTGCTCTCATGGGAATTCAAGCCATTAAAGGTGTTGAAATCGGAGATGGTTTCGAGATGGCTCGCATACGCGGGTCGGTGGCACATGATGAGATCTCTTATGGAAATTCGGGTATCGAACGTCTCACTCAACATGCGGGAGGTCTTGAAGGGGGAATGAGCACGGGTGAAGTCATCCGTGTGAAAGCTGCGATGAAACCGATCGCCACTGTTCCGCATCCACTGCGTACCATCGATATATCGACAGGCGAGCCGGCTTATGCTCACCATCAACGTTCGGATGTGTGCGCTGTTCCCGCCGCTGCTGTCGTTGCAGAATCCATGGTGGCTCTCGTCCTTGCAGAGGCTGTTTTAGAAAAGTTCGGTGGAGATTCCCTCGTGGAGGTTCGCAGAAACTATCTGGCATATCTCGCCTCTTTGCGTGAGCGAGGTTTGAGTGTTCAGCTCTAAGAATCCCACTCCGAAATATACGGACAGATCACGAAGAAAAAGCTCCTTACAGTGCTATGTCTTGATCGGAGCACCTGCAGCAGGTAAGACGACGACAGGACGGCTTCTCGCCCGACGGCTTGGTCTTCCTTTTATCGATATCGATGAGCGTATCGCGACTGTAGAACAGAAGAGTATTGGTCAGATTTTTGCCGAGAAAGGCGAGGATTATTTCCGCAAGATGGAAGCTGAAACCGTGGCGAATGCCCTACGTCATCGCGCCGTGGTGGCTCTCGGCGGAGGAGCGGTGGTCAATCCGATCATTCGTCACATGATTAGTGACCATCATGTGATCTGGTTGCAAGTTGATCTCACCCATGCTCTTCAACGCGTAGGAGATGGATCATCGCGTCCGCTCTTGAGTGGAGATGTGGCTACGAAGTGGACAAAGCTAGTGGAATCTCGTCTTGATCTCTATGCCCAATGCGCTCACTATCAGGTGATAACAGATGATTTGGGCACTGAGCAGGTGGTCGCGATCATCTCTGAGATTGTGAGGAAGAACGATGATAGATGCGATTGAGATCCCTACAGCCCATCCCTATATCTGTTGGATCGGTCACGGAGCATATCGCCATCTCACTGATTATCTGGATGGTGTGGAAAAAGTCTGCCTTATCACGTCAGATAATCTGATTCCCCACGCTCAAAAAATCATCGATTTTCTTTCACATGAGGTCGATATCTTTCCCGTTATCGTCTCCCAAGGCGAGAAAGCGAAAACGCCTGCGGAAACCATGAAATGTTGGTCCCAATTGGCGCAAGCGATGATGACTCGTTCCGACGCCATCATCGGATTAGGCGGGGGAGCGACTACTGATTTTGCCGGATTTATCGCTTCAACCTATATGCGTGGAATACGCTATATCTCCATGCCGACAACCGTCTTAGCGATGGTCGATGCGGCTGTTGGAGGCAAGACAGGGATCGATCTTCCTGAGGGGAAGAATTTGGTCGGTTCCTTTTATGAGCCAAAGACTGTCATCATGGATTTCTCCTTTCTTGATGGTCTGGAACGTCGCGAGATCATCTCTGGATTTGCTGAGGTTATCAAGACGGGATTTATAGGTGAAGAATCGATTCTTCTTTCCCTCAAAGAAGATCTGAAAGCTACCCTCGATATCACTTCCGATCGTTTCCGCAAAGTCGTGACCGCTGCGGTGAAGTTCAAAGGATCTGTGGTGAGCTGTGATCTTCATGAATCCACATCTGTGGGGGAGGCGATCGGACGTGAGATGCTCAATTACGGACATACCCTTGGACACGCTATCGAGACTTTAGAAGGTGGATCTTTACGTCACGGAGAAGCGGTGAGCATCGGAATGGTCTATGCCGCTACGTTGTCTTCCCACTACGGATTATCAGATGATCTTCTGTGTTTGCATCGCGATATTTTGGAATCGGTAGGTCTTCCCATCTCATCGCCTCCTCATCGATGGGAAGAGGTTCGTACCTTGATGGCTCGTGATAAAAAATCTCGTGGTCATCATCTGCGTTTTGTCGCTCTTAGAGATATCGGTCATCCCTATATCCTCGATTCTGCAGACGAGGAGATCTTGGGTCAGTGTTATCGCACGTTGTGTTTATAAGGTTTTAGTGTCATGGATCATATAGTGAAGACAGGATCGCTAGATACAAATAGGGGATTGAGCGATTACGACGTAGAACAGCGGATTGCCCGCCAGCAGGTCAATCGCATTGATAACCGCTCATCGCGTTCTATTCAAGAAATTTTACGATCCAATATTCTCACCTTATTTAACGCAATCTTGGGATCTGCTCTGGTCTGCGTCTTGGTGATCGGTTCTTGGCCGGATGCTGTCTTTGGCTGTGTGATGATTCTCAATGCTGTTACAGGTATCCTCTCGGAGCTGAAAGCCAAGCGAACTCTCGATAAATTGGCAATCCTCGATGCCCCTACAGCTACGGTTATCCGCGAGGGGAAAACTCAGGTGATTCCCGCCAGCGATGTCGTTCTAGATGATCTGGTATGTCTCCATCTAGGAGATCAGATCGTTGCAGACGGGGTAGTGATCGATGCTGATGGATGTGAAGTGGACGAGTCCATCCTCACAGGAGAATCCGAGCCGGTCAAGAAAAAATCAGGCGATCAGGTGCTGTCGGGATCAGCGGTTGTCAGCGGAACGATGAAGATTGTCACGACAGCGGTTGGCGCCGATTCCTATGCCCAACGGATCGCCCATGAAGCGAAGCGTTTCTCCTTGGCTCATTCAGAACTTCACGCTGGAATCGATAAGATTTTGGCGGTCATCTCCTGGGGAATCATTCCGATCAGCGCTATCTTGGCGTGGGCTCAAATCCGTTTTCATGGGGGATGGGAGATCGCCTATCTGGACGGGACATGGAGACAAGCACTCGTCAAGACGGTTGCCGGTGTGGTCGGTATGATCCCTCAAGGACTGGTCTTGTTGACCTCACTGAATTTTGCGGTGGCAGCGATGGTGCTGGCTCGTCGTAAGATTCTCATCCAGCAACTGCCCGCTGTTGAGGTCTTAGCGCGCGTCGACACCCTCTGTTTGGATAAAACTGGAACATTGACGAGCGGACAGATTGAAGCAGATCATATCGATGTGCTCTTTGGACAACTCGATAAGACTCAATATGCAGCTCTTATCCGCCTCAGTGAACCGGAGGGTGGCAATGCCACAGCTATAGCGATTCATTCCTGGTTGGAGAATCACGGATCGACGATATCCTCTGCACCTGTCGAACCGCTTCAAGGACGCTATCTTCCTTTCTCGTCTGCCCGTAAATATTCCGCTATCAGCGCGGATCGAACCTTCTATCTCGGTGCTCCCGATTACCTCGTGGATAAGGATAAGAATCCTGAGGTGATTGAGAAAGTGCATTCCTATGCCAATCGCGGACAGCGCGTCTTGGTATTTGTGGAATCGACACAGATCTTTCAATCTGCAGACGAGATAGAGCTTCCGCGTCTATCTCGCATCTTGGCTTTAATTGTGCTGAGCGAACAGCTTCGTGACAAAGCTGATGAGATCCTTCGATGGTTTGGACAAGAAGATGTCGATATCAAAATCATCTCTGGAGATAATCCGGCGACGGTCTCAGCGATCGCTCGACGTTTGGGATGCGATGTCGATGAGGGAGTCGATGCACGATCTTTACCTGATTATGAGAAGGATCCTGAAGGATTCATCGAGACAGTCGAATCCCATACCGTCTTTGGACGGGTCACTCCCGAACAGAAGAAACAATTCGTAGAAGCCTTGCAATCCCGCGGTCATACGGTGGCGATGACTGGAGATGGTGTGAACGATGCCCTGGCTTTGAAGAAAGCCGATCTTGGAATCGCTATGGGCTCAGGAGCTCAGGCAACTAAAGCGGCAGCCAAAGTCGTTCTCATGGATGGTAGCTATGAGACGTTACCGATGATCGTCGCTGAAGGTCGTCGTGTCATCGCCAATATGGAACGTGTAGCCGCCCTCTTCCTCACCAAGACAGTCTATGCTTCTGTGATCGCTTTAATCTGTGCTGTGGTGAGTTGGAATTATCCTTTCCTTCCGCGTCAACTGACCTTGATTGGAGCGTTCACAATCGGGATTCCGGCGTTTTTCCTCTCCCTTCCACCTAATTCCCAGCGTTATCGACGAGGATTTTTACGCCGGACGCTCTTGAGGGCTATCCCAGCAGGTGTGATTATCGCCTGTGGTGTTGTCAGCGCTGTTCTCATTGGAGATTCCAATCCGCAGATGTCATCGACACGGGTGACGATGGTCGTGGTCATCATCGCTCTTGCACTGTTGACTACGATGACTCGTCCGCTGGTCGGATGGCGTGGTGGATTATTAGCCGCCATGATCGCATCTGTAACCATGAGTGTGCTCATCAAACCAGCGCGTGAATTTTTCATGTTGGCATCTTTGCCGACTCACGAATGGCTCGTGGTTATTCTCATCTCGATTTTGGGCGCTTTAGGCGTGTGGTACGCATGTCGCTATGCCAGTCAACGCATCTGATATGGATAGGGAGGCACTATAGTGGACGAGGCTACACAGTAGAAAAGTAGAGTGTTGATGAGGAGAAAGATGCGTCGTCCATCGCCGTCATGTGTGATGTGGCGTATTCTTCCTCCACTTCTTATCGCTATGATCATCATGGCCTTGTGGTCATGGTTGGCCTATCGAGAGATTCTTCCTGTAACTATTCTTCCTCCACCAGATCAGGTGGCTCGCAGATTGATCATCCAGATCTCATCTGGACGACTTCTCTATCCCCTCTGGGTGACCATATCGGAATCTTTACTTGGCGCGATTGTAGGAACGATGATCGGCATACCTTTGGCGTGGTTGATCGCCCATTCGTCCATCGTTGAGGCCGCTGTCAATCCCTATTTGGCTGCTTCTCAAGCGATACCCGCAATCGCGATAGCTCCTCTCCTGGTGATCTGGTTGGGATATGGGCTAGCTCCGATCGTGGTTCTATGTGCGATCATGGTCATCTTTCCTGTGGTCATCTCGACGACATTGGGACTGAACCGTCTCGATAGAAATGTATTGAACGCTGCAGAACTCGACGGTGCTGATCGCTATCATCTGGCTCGTTGGATGGAATGGCCGATGGCTTTACCAGCGATCTTGAGTGGTATTCGCAACGGTTTTACCCTCTCTGTTACCGGTGCAGTGGTTGGCGAATTGGTGATGGGCGGACGAGGGCTAGGCCAGCAGCTGGCTATTCAATCCCAAGCCAACGACATCACAGGTTTATTCGCCACTATCATCGTGTTATGTCTGGTGGCAGTGGCGATCTTTGGATTATTGAAAGGGATGGAATGGCTTTTCGATCCCTATGCCTCACGAGCTCGCTGGCGTCTAACCGCTAGGAAAGGAATGTGATGAATCTTTCGCGACGCGCTCTTCTCGCATCCACTCTTTGTCTTCTCGCCGCATGTTCGTCTCATAGAGACAATGGATCGTCGGATTCATCGATGTTGACGATCGGGCTGACCTACGTTCCCAATATTCAATTTGCTCCGGTCTATATTGCCGACCATGAAGGATTGTTCACGAAGCGTTCTTTGCAGGTAAAAATCCGTCATCACGGTGCTCAAGAATCTCTTTTCGGCGCAATTCAAACGGGTGACGAAGATATCGTCTTTGCCGGTGGAGCGGAGATGATGCAAGCCCGCAGCCAATCAATTGAGATATGCAATTTCGCCACTATGTACCATAGCTATCCGGTCGCTTTGATCGTGCCTGCCGATTCTCCGATCACATCTGTGGAGGATTTATCTCATAGACGCATCGGTCTGCCGGGATTATATGGGGAGAACTGGTTTTATCTGCTAGCTGCTTTACAAAAAGCGCATTTGACTCAAGATGATGTGACTATCGAATCTATCGGTTATACCCAGGTAGCAGCTCTCACCTCTGGGAAAGTTGACGCCATCGTCGGATATCTCAATAACGATCTGATCCAGCTAGGGGAGAGTGATTTCGCTGTCCGCACCATCGAAATCGATCCTCCTTTAGTCAGCGTGGGTTTTGGAGCTTTGGATAAGACGATCTCATCTCGTAAGGAGGCGTTAGTC
>JAEZYG010000033.1 GCA_023419175.1 Actinomycetes bacterium | reverse complement strand
GACCAGTGGTCACAGCGTTACAATAACTTCCATCCGCATTCCTCCCTGGGCTACCTCAGCCCACGGCAATACGCGGAACAATGGAAACAAGAAAACACGGTCAACGCTTAAACCAACTGGACCTAATTCTTAGACCCTGCCAGCATGAACCATCTTCACCACCCTTTCACTTTCACACCCGCCAAAATCGAGAGAGCCACTATAGGGTGTCAGCGGTAAGCTGGCTTGTCCGCACGGTTAGCATCGCGCAGAAACGCTTCACGTAGCGACGATGAGATATTTCCTGCCCGTCCGCACCAGTCACGGCACGATCGACCCGCGCAGTTAGCTACGTGCGGTGAACCTTTTGGCGCAAGCGATACTTTTTGGCGCTAGCTAAACAATTTGACGGATACTCTCCCAGCGCCACCAAACCGTCCGCGAAAGCCCCTCCAGCAAGCCTCTGACAGGCGTTACGACCGCTTCCGGGCGCCCACTTCGAGCATGCGCCAACCACCAGAAACCCGCCACATCAAACAAAAACACCCATCTTGATCACCTACCCGACCTCGCCAGGCAATGTATCAAAATGGGTGTCTCAGTGGAGCCACTTACCGGGTTCGAACCGGTGACCTACGCTTTACGAGAGCGTCGCTCTACCGACTGAGCTAAAGTGGCAGATGTCACGGACAACTGTAGGAATTATACAGAAAGACTCTGGATTGTTCTACCTAAGAGGGGCAATGCGTTCCGCGGACGGGGAGAGATCCTTTCTGCCAATAATCGCTAACGATACGATTTACACATGAATTCTCACCTGTGGATACCCCATGTCGGCGTGAATCAACCTCCACCATCACACTTTCGGGCATCTGATCGGCTATCTTCCTCGCCTGATTCAAAGGGGCAATAGGATCGCGATCGCTATGCACCATCAGCACAGGAGCACCCTCCACTTTCCCAAGATCGCCTAACGCTATCGCAGGAGAGGTCCATACAGGACAGATGAGATTAGGTCCAATAAGAGACCCTAAAGGAAAATCTTTACGCAGATCTTTCCAACGCTCCATCTCACCGTCAACACCCTTATCTTCATGATCGGCGCAGGTGATCGCGGTAAATGAGGCGAGATATCGCATCGTAACCTCGTCCTCCCCGATCAGGCTATCGGCGGCTTTCAGCAATTTTTGTGGCTGTGAGTCCATAGCATCATCAAGAGCATCGTCAAGATCTCGATATCCTTCGACTCCGCGATAGAGAAAAGCGACGATCCCATAGAAAAGTCGGGTTTGGCTAGGGGTTTCCCCTTCTCCTAAGGATTGGCGATCCGATCTGTCCAAAAAGGAGATCAGCTGTCCGTAAGCCTCCTCATAGGACATACCACCTCGCTCAGCGCGCCAGTGCAGATAGTCGCTTATGGCCTCATCGATCGCGCTGATCTGGGCGCTTAGATCGTCTACTCCTCCCAGCTTTACAGACGAATCCAGCACAGCAGCTTTCAGATGGTCGGGGAAATGGTGACGGTAAAGCTGAGCGATAACTGTTCCATAACTTATAGCCCAAAATGAAACCGACTGCTCTTTTAGAAGGAGACGTGCCATCTCATAGTCATAGACAGCTTCACTGGACGAGACATGATCGACAAGATCTCCCGTATGCTCTCGACAACTTAACGCCACACGTTTCGATAACTCGACCAATTCTTTCTCTTCATCGTCGCTATCTGGACTCATATCTGCAGCCAGATAGCGTCGCATCTGTTGATCGCCACAGCTGATAGCAGATGAATGACCCGTGCCACGCGTATCGAGAGCGATTAGACGATGCTGTGGGACTGACATCTGGTCGAGATGATCGATTGCTGACACCCCTGGCCCACCGGGATGATAGAAAATCACATCACCTAGCCCACGGCTTTTCATTGCGATTTCAATTGATTCCCCCTGCGGCTGTGTCCAATCCATAGGGACACGAAAATTCGTACACTCTCCCTGCCCACAAGACGTCCAGATCAGTTTTTGGGTACGAAATTTTTGATATTTATCGCTGGCAAGATCGATACTATTCTGCGCGATCGATACGATATCTCGTCTGGTGCGATCAGGTTCATCGCCAGGTGATGAGCTGTCTACTCGCTCAACTGGGTGATGACATGACACGCACAAAGCGACAGCGATAAAGATCGCCCATAATCGCATAGTTTTAGCGAAGAATCTGCTCATCTTCGTAATTCATACAGCACATCGTCCGCCCGCACATTCCCTGATTCTTTTGAGAATAGCCACATGATCCACACGTCACCGGACGAAGCGATGTCCTCCAGGTCGTACAGCATGTTGGACGCCCACATGGTCCAAGGCTGGGAATCATCGAGGCAGCGTCTCGAGAACCGATCTGTCGTAAATCGATCCGCGAATCCAAAGTACGGGCTAAATCAGCGATGAGAGCCCTGAAATCCACCCGCTCAGATGCCTCAAAATAGATAACGGTTAGACGCTGATCTGCTTCATCGTGATAATCGACCCCCACCACCTTCATGGGCAGATCGTGACGCTCGATCAGATGTCGCGCTATGAGAAGGGCACGAGCCTTCATCGTCTGCGAGCGACGCTGAGAGTTGATATCGACAATCTCAGCCCTCCCGAGACAGACGGGAATATCGGCTTGTCCATTATCTTTCCCAATCCACTGAATCGTGGCGACTGTCGGGATTTCCTCTGTGGGATAGAGCACTCTCGCCCCTACAGCGACCTCGAGATGATCAGGTAGACGCAGGTAATGCCAACTTCCATGTTCACGGAAGGTGACAGCGGCGAGCGAGGACATCGTCTAGCTGACCATATCGCGATCACGACGGCGACGACGCATGCCAGCATCGAGCGACCAACCACCTGCGCCGAGGAAAATCATCACCAGGAAAAGCGTGGCGAGCAAGACTTCACGATCTCCATAGAAACCGAATTTTCCTTCCAGGAAAGGACTGAATGGCCCGAAACGGAAGAAAGCCAGAAATGCCCCTGTCGCAGCCAGAAGACCGATGCTCAATAGGCGGGTCGCCAAACCAATCAACATGAAGAAGGCGGCGATAAGTAACAAAATTCCTACGAAGAGAGCGGCAGAGGAAGCCACAGAGGAGTTCACCCCGGTATAGGTGAGAGCTTCGACGACAGCAGGACGGTTCACCATCGCTTGCCAACCGACGATACCGGTGAAAGCGGCTAGGACGATACGGACTAGGAAAAGTCCACAAGCGCCGAAGAAACGATCCGTTGAGGGTTTGGTAATCGTTACCACGCGAGGCTCGTCATTTTCCACTGGATGCACCGTGCCGAGACGCTCATCTCGTTGGGCACGGCTTTGGATGCGGGCATGAGCTAATTCCTCATCGCGCTGTTCATGTTCCATACGCACCTGCAAAGCAGCAGCACGAGCTTTCGCCTTGGCCTCTTCACGGGCGGCAGCCAATTCAGCGCGCGATTTCTCCGCCGCCGCTTTGGCCGCCACCGCTTTCGCAGTCGCCTCTTCAGCTGCAGCTTTTGCTTCCTCAGCAGCACGCTGAGCCTGTCGAGCCTCCCATTCCGCACGTTCAGCCTCAAGGAGGCGCTCATCACGGGGAACAGCAGGGCTCGCGCCCGACATCGACGACGGGCGGGCAAAATGTCGCTCAGCAGCCTCTTTAGCTGTCTGGACGGACTCAGTCGTATCGCCTGGAGTGCTCACGTGCAACCCTCGCTATCTGGGGAAGATGATAGGTCACTGTCTATCATGGGACACTGACGGCGTTTTCTCATCGTGACACGCCCTAGACTAGGCGAGCCAGACTCACCATCAATCTTTCCATCGCTAACGTTGGCGTCACATTCGTTATCAGATCCGTATGGAAACGATCAAGAGCGTCCAGATAGCCCAATGTCCATTCCACGCGACTCGTATTCGCTTGGTGGACGATAGCGTCCATGCAATCGATATTGACAGGTCTCCACCCGTAGCTTTCCCCTCCGGCAAGCTGACAGATCATCACATCTCGATACCAGCTCGACAACAGATCGCATATCTGATCGAGAGCGTCGCGCTGAGCTCTTTTAAGACGCAACTTATGCTCATCTTCTAAGGATTTCACACTATTTTTTTGGGTGGACTTAACCCCTTTCATGCCGTGACCGAGGGTTTTTTTCATCTCGTCCATCTCTCGTTTGGCATCATCGTCTGTCATGTGAGCGGCGTAGTCATCGGCCATCTCCATGAGCGAAGCGGCATATGTGATAGCGGATGACAGATCGTCCAGTTGAGGTGGAATCGCACAGATTCTATCGCGGAAAGAACGCATATATTCATCGCGGGCGAAACAGATCGCCTTGTCATAGTCACCTTGACTGATATGGGCGGCAAGATCCGCGGTATCTTGATCGATCCCTTCACTTACCAGACGAGTGGTCAACTCACCCACAGGCGTCAATCCCAAACGGACGATACGACTACGCGAACGAACCGTAACGATCATATCCTCGCTGGAGGGAGCGCATAAGATCCATACGGTCGTTGCAGGAGGTTCCTCCAAGGATTTCAACAAGGCGTCTGCCGCTTGATCGGTCATCTTTTCGCCGTCTTCAATGAGGATGATTTGATAGGCGCCAACCGTAGGAGCCATCGACGATTTCGAGACCAATTCGCGAACCTGAGCTACACCTGTTGAAAGAGTGTGAGTGGTCACGATCGTGACATCGGGGTGAGCGCCCACCAGCACCGTCTTACATATACCGCACTGTCCACAGCCACCATGGGGGCACATCAAAGCTGCCGCGAAATGACGAGCGCACCTTTTACGTCCATCAGATGAGGGGGAGACCAAAAGCCAAGCATGGGACATCGCCTGAGCGTTCCCACGTCCATGGGCGGCATCAATCGCGTTGACTAAAGGAGAACTTCCCCGAATATTCTCAATAAGATCTCGAACGCTCATCTTCCTACCTAGAAAGACAGATTCCGTGGACGAGGATTATCGAGTTCGGGTTCGACAAGGGAAATTCCCATCATCTGCTCCACTCGCTGTCTGATACGAGCCGCGATAGCGGGCAACGATGTCAAGGCTTGTACCACCAGATATCGCTCGGGATCTTTGCAGGCTAAGGAGAGGAATTCCTCTCTCACACGGTGGTGAAAATTAAGATCAGCAGACTCTACGCGATCCTTATTTTTCTTCGGACCCACCGCTATCTCAGGATCAGCGTCTAGAAGGATGGTTAGATCCGGTAAACGTCCATAAGACGACCACTGCGCTAAGCGGACGATCTCATCTCGATCCCCCTGCCGCCCAGCGACCTGATAGGCGATCATCGAATCGACATATCGATCACACAGGACGGTGACGCCACGATTCAAAGCTGGCTCAATACACGTCTTGACATGTTGAGCCTTATCGGCAGCATAGAGAAGAGCCTCACAGCGGTCGTCCAGATCTACCCCTTGCGGCGGGGTGAGAAGCAAGGAGCGAATCTGGGCGCCGACGAGCCCCTCACCTGGCTCATGAGTGCGCATATAGGCAACAGAGCTGAGATCAAAACTGCGCGCAAGAGCATCAATCTGGCTGGATTTACCGGTACCATCTCCGCCTTCAAAGACGATGAATAATCCTCTATCTATCATCGTCACTTCTTCTTAGAGACACTTTTCTTCGCAGTCGATGAGGTGGACGATTTCTTCTTCGTCGCTGTTTTACGCGCCCGCTTCACAGCAGGACCTTTCGCCCTTTTCGCCACGATCAGATCAATTGCTTCATCCAATGTGATCGATTCAACACTCTTCGCCTTGGGGACGGTCACGTTATATTCCCCATCGGTGATATAGGGGCCGAAACGTCCATCTTTGATGATGAGTTCTTTACCAGTGCTTTGCTCAATACCGAGAGTGCGCAATGGGCCGCTAGCTGCCGCAGCTCTCTTGCCACGTGGCTGCAAGAGAAGCTCTTTTGCCTGCTCAACGGTGATGGTGAAGAGGGATTCTTCATCGGGCAAGGTGCGCGAATCTGAGCCACGTTTAATATAGGGGCCGAAACGTCCATTGAGAGCGACAATCTCCACTCCCTCGTCATCGACTCCGACCGTACGCGGCAAACTGAGTAGGCGTAAAGCCTCATCCAAGGTGACGCTGCTCAGCGTCATCGTCTTGAAAAGGGAAGCGGTGCGCGGCTTAGCCTTCGCATCGGCATCGTCACCTAAAATCTCGGTCACATAGGGACCATATCGACCGTTCTTCGCCACGATCATCGTCTGCGTAGATGGATCGATTCCCAATTCGCGTCCATCAGCCGAAGCCTCAGAGAGCAGTTCCAAAGCCTTCGCTTCGGTCAATTCATCGGGGCAAAGATCATCTGGAACATTGGCGCGATTCCCCTCATCGTCTTCAAGATAGGTGCCATAGCGTCCGACGCGGACATCAATATGGTGCTCATCTGAGGGGATGGGGAATGTGGACAAAGCCTTCGCATCGATATCTCCCAAACTATCGACCATCTCGTGTAAGCCGCGTTGAGATTGAGAACTATCCCCGTAGAAGAAATCTTTCAAAACCTTAAGGCGTTGAGCATCTCCTCTAGCGATCTCATCCAATTTATCTTCTAGATCAGCGGTGAACTGATAGTCCACTAATTGATAGAAATGCTCTACAAGTAAACGGGTCACAGCAAAGGCCAACCACGTTGGGACAAGGGCTGATCCCTTCTTATAGACGTAGTCGCGAGCGGTGATAGTGCGGATGATAGAGGCATAGGTCGACGGACGTCCGATCTCCAATTCTTCCAAGGTGGCGATCAGACTCGGCTCGGTATAGCGAGCCGGGGGTTTCGTCTGGTGATGTTGCGGATCGACATTGCCGATAACGACGTAATCGCCTACATGCAAGGCGGGCAATTTTGCCTCATCGTTCTCTTCTTTCCCCTCCACATAGGCTTTCATGAAGCCAGGGAAAGTGATGGTGCGTCCAGCGCAGGACAGGTGAGCTGTAGCTATCTCGCAACCTTTCAAAGAAGATTGGAGAGAAATCGACACCGTTTTACCCTGAGCGTCGCACATTTGGGAGGCAATCGTCCGCTGCCAAATGAGGGTATAGAGTTTGAGCTGATCTCCACTCAATCCGCTACCATCAGGGGTTTTAAATTGCGAACCCGCTGGACGGATAGCCTCGTGGGCTTCTTGAGCATTTTTCACCTTCGAGGCGTAAATTCTTGGAGCGGAAGGTAGATAGTCTGCGCCATAGACTGATCGAATCTGATCGCGCGCAGCGGCAATCGCCTCTTGGGAAAGCTCGATCGAATCGGTACGCATATAGGTGATATAGCCCGATTCATAGAGCTGCTGGGCGACCCTCATCGTCCGATCTGTTGAGAAGCCAAGTTTACGTCCAGCTTCTTGCTGTAGCGTCGTGGTGCGGAAAGGAGCTGCTGGACGACGCGTATATGGTTTGGCATCGACCTTGACCACTTCTGCATGATCCGCATCGCGTAGAGCAGCACTGATCCGCTCAGCCATCTGCTCATCAAGGACGATGACATCGTTGACACTATGTCCTTGGGAATCAAAATCTCGTCCATTCGCCAATCGTCCGTCATCCAAAGCGACCACTTTCGCCTCGAAGAGACGGGGAATAGCTGACGAACCCGCATCGCATGTAGCCGTGATCGAACAATATCGAGCTGGTTGAAAAGCCATACGTTCGCGTTCGCGATCAACCACCAGACGAGTGGCGACCGATTGCACGCGACCAGCCGATAACTTCGGCATGACTTTCTTCCATAGAACGGGAGAGACCTCATATCCATATAGACGGTCGAGAATGCGTCTGGTCTCTTGAGCATCGACCAGATCTTCATCGATCATTCGAGGATTCTCCACCGCCGCTTCAATCGCCTCTCGGGTGATCTCATGAAAGACCATCCGCTTGACTGGAATTTTGGGCTTTAGCTCCTGTAAAAGATGCCAGGCGATCGCCTCTCCTTCACGGTCACCATCGGTTGCCAGATAGAGTTCATCGACCTCTTTGAGCAAGCCTTTGAGATTCTTAATCGTCGATTTTTTATCCGAGCTGACGACATAGAGAGGAGCGAAATCGTGTTCAACATCCACTCCAGTACGAGCCCACGGCTCCTTTTTATATTTCGCAGGAACTTCAGAAGCACCCGTCGGCAGGTCACGGATATGACCGCGGCTTGATTCGACCACATAGTCGGAACCGAGATAACTGGCGATCTTCTGCGCCTTCGTCGGGGATTCAACGATCACCAATCGACGTGGATTCGATGTCACGGCCTGTCCTTTTGCTAGGGGAAGTGGAGTTACCACTCGACATGCTACCTGCTTATTCCCATCCTTCTAAGGTGGGAGGGGTTGCTATATGTCCAGATTATCCAGATCGAAATATCCCTCACGTAGTGAGCGGATAATCTCGTCCATCACCTGGGATCTGAGCTGGTCACCGTCAATATCGAGTAGATGAGCGACGGCGGCGATGATCGTACCCAAAGGCATGTGACCATCACAGGCTCCAAGAATACCCGCCATTTCGGTACTGACCTGCATAGCCCGTTTCATTCCTTCATGCTGACGCATCACCAAGAAATTCGGATCTGTACTCCCTGGCTCACCCATCGTCTCGTAGACGACATCGTGACGTATCTTCAACGAAAGATCACATATCTGCTCATGGCTAAGTCGAGCTACCCGTTCACGGCGAGGGAAGGAGATGAGCTCATCTGAGATAGGTTGAGCGACCTCATGTGGCCATGACTCGATACGTATCTGAGGATCATCGCTTAAAGTGCGCACGATGGTGATCCATCCCATTCCCACGCCTGTGATTGAGAGAGCTTTGAAATAGTCGATCCACTCTCGATAACGCCGCTCCCATTGCAAACTTCCAGCTAGACCGGCATCGGTAAGCCACATTTCGATATAGCTATAGATATCGAGACGTTCCCTCTCGATAATCCACATATCGCATCCTGGCGGAGACCATGCGGATAAGCGTTCCTCCCACGGTTCGTCTGTGATCGCCCAATTAGCTAAAACATGACAGATTCCGCCTTCATTTAAATGATCTGCACAACCGGTGACCACGCTTCGAACCAGACCGTCTGCTTGAAAGTTGGCTTCGCGATAGACCAGACGCTGCCCATCCTCACTCGGTGGGCTCATCACATAGGGAGGATTCGTAGTGATCAGATCAAATCGTTGTGTGGCGACTGGCTCATAGAGACTCCCCACACGGGTATCGACCGTAAGCCCGTTCAACTCAGCGGTGAGACGAGCCATCTCAAGAGCTCTCGGGTTGAGATCTGTGGCTGTGATCTTGTCCGCATGGGTCGATAGATGCAGGGATTGGATACCGCACCCTGTCCCCAGATCGAGAGCTGACGCGACAGGCTTGGTCGTTGTCATCTGAGCCAACGTCGTCGAAGCCGGAGAGGCTCCCAAGACATAGTCAGGACGCATCGGCGTCACCATACCATCGAGACCAGGGACAGCATCTGCAACGATCCATCCTTCCCAGGAATGAATATCTCCTCCACATCGATAGTCAAATCCATAGGGGCGGATATCGAGACGATGGACGGCTTTATCGCCTTCGACTCTCACAAGTCCATTGGCGAGCGCTATGTCCACATCGATAATCTCAGATAGACGAGCGAGCGGAATCGACCTTCCCGTAATGAAAAGTCGGATCAGATCGGCTTGTGGATCTCGATCATCAGCGAGCAGATCGTGGACGGGAATCGTGGAATTGCGCCTTAAGGCTTCTTGTCCGATTACCCCTAAACGTTTATTGACAGAGTCGATACGATAATCGGCTGCAAGAAGTTGATCTTTGAGTCGCGCAATGTGTGTCACGAGGTGAACTCTAATCCACCATCGCTTCTTGCCACTATCCACTTCATCGATCTCCTACCCTCCTACCTAGTTGATCGCTCTTCTCAACCTCTCTTCACGGCTTAACCTCGGCTATATCTACACGATCTAACTTGTCTCGTCTCACAACAATTCTCCAGGCGCCCTATCCCATCCCTCCTTTTTATGCTCTCTTCTTAGCGCGTCTTGCACCCTATTACCTTGTAACTCACCTCCTTAAGCCACTATCCGCATCATCTCTTTATCGACTCCTTTCTCAACAGCACGTTTTCCTATGCCCTAGACGCGATAGTCACGAACCTGTCGTTACCTAGCAGGTCTCAGCAGATATCGACATATAGATGTGTGCTGATGATTTCTCTATCCATGGAATTTTGAATGGTAGTAATTTCGTCATCCCGTTTAGCTCCTCTCTTATCCCCTTGTCCCATCGGCAGCAAGGATTTACATTGTGGCGATTCATGTCCATCGATCTAGAAGACAGCTGTTTATGGCACAGTGGAGATCATGACCGCCACGTTCTCCATCCCCGATTGGCTCCGCGAGGGGGAGAATGTGGCATATGTCTATCACCGTCCAGCTGTGGAGGGTCATCAGACAGATTGGCCTAAGTGGGTTCCAGTCGATCTTAAAAATTCCTTTCGCTCGATTGGAATCGATCGTTTATGGAAGCATCAACGCGATGCTGCTGAGATCATTCGAAACGGAGATCATCTTGCTCTGTCAACCCCGACAGCATCTGGGAAGTCTGTGAGCTATCTGGTTCCCATCATCTCGTCTGCGCTCAGCGCAGAAGCTGGCGATCGAGAATCTGGCGATATCTCTCAACACAGCTCTCCTCTTAGCCGTTGGGGAATCCGCCATGAAAAAACTCTCTATTTGGCTCCGACGAAAGCCCTTGCCCACGACCAGAACCGATTGATTCAATCGCTCAACCTTACCCATTGGACTGCAGCGACTCTTGACGGGGATTCCACCGCTGAACAACGATCCTTCGCCCGCGATAATGCCCACTTCATCATGAGCAATCCCGACATGGTGCATCATTCGATTCTTCCCCACCACAGACGTTGGTCATCATTTCTTTCCTCCCTTCGTTTCGTCGTCATCGATGAAGCCCACCGTTATTGCGGTGCATTCGGCGCTCATGTCGCTTGCGTCCTGCGGCGTCTACGACGCCTATGTCAGCGCTATGGATCCGATCCGATATTTATCTGTCTGTCGGCGACGATCCGTAATCCTGGGGAACATGCTGCCTGCCTTATCGGTGAATCTGAGCCCATCAAGCAAATCTGTGAGGATTCCTCATCCCATCCGGCCACGACGATATGTCTGCTCCATCCCGACCCAGAGGATGTGCATCAGGCGACAACGATCACCTCTCGTCTAATCGAGAGGGGAATGACAACGCTTACCTTCGTCCAAAGCCGCTATCAAGCAGAACTGTGCACCCAGGCACTTTCGCGCCAGTTAGGAGATGCCTACCCGGTAGCGAGTTACCGCTCGGGTTATCTCGCCAGACGGCGACGTGAGCTGGAATCAGATCTGCGAGATAGGCGCCTTTGCGCTCTGATATCGACCAATGCTTTGGAGCTAGGGATCGATATTTCTGGACTGGACGCTGTAGTCATCGACGGTTTTCCAGGACGATTGAGTTCCTTTTGGCAACAAGCTGGACGAGCTGGGCGTTCTCATCGTGAAGGATTGGTCATCTGCATAGCTCGAGATAATCCCCTCGATGCTCATCTGATCGCCCATCCCGAATTGATTTTCAATGAACCGATTGAATCAACCGTTCTAGATCCCACCAATCCCTATATTCTCGGACCTCATTTGACAGCCGCTGCCCATGAAGACCACCTGACACGAGATGATGAGCGATGGTTCGGTTCTTCTCTGCTCTCCCTGGCTGACGATCTTGCCTCCCAACAGATCTTGAAAGCCCGCTCTAGCGGATGGTGGTGGACACATCGAAATCGAGCTGCTGATTTCATCGATCTTCGCGGGAGTGAAGGAGATCCGATCGAAATTATCGACCATAGAAGTGCTGAGGTGATCGGTACAGTGGACAGATCACGTGCGGATCGCACAGTCCACGATTCGGCGATCTACCTCCATGATTCTTCACAGTGGAAGGTTGAACGTTATCTACCGGAAGAATCAATCGCCTTTGTCTCCCCATGCTCCGTCCCCTACTACACTCAAGCGCAGGTGGAAAGCGATATATCGATCGTGAGCACTATAGATACCCGTCTATGTGGGTCGTCTATGGTCTCATGGGGTGAGGTTGATCTATCAACTCACGTTACCTCCTATCTACGTAGGGATCAGATCACTCAAGAGGTCTGGGATCGATCCTCTCTCGATCTACCTCGACGGGATCTTCCAACCCAAGCAATGTGGTGGACGATCCCCGCCGATCTACTCATTTCTCTTGAGGAAAATGACAGCGATATCAACGCTTCTCTACACGCCCTTGAGCACACCATTACCGCTTTATTACCGGCTTTTATTCCCTGCGATATATGGGATCTAGGATCCATTTCAACCTCATCTCATCGAGATACCTCGATGGCAACCATTTTTATCTATGATTCGATCCGTGGAGGAGGGGGATGGACGAGACGCGGTTTTGAGATCGCCTCTCCTTTATTGACCGCAGTTCACTCTCGTCTTTCTCAATGCTCATGTGATTGCGGATGTCCACGATGCATTCTGTCCTCAACATGTACGAATCCACGTCAAGAGATCAGCAAATCAGGAGCATTAGAACTTGTCAGCGTCATATTAAAGAAAATTCCGCTATCTTAATCTTCCTCCTCATCTGCAAGATCGCTCACGATTCCAGCTCTTGCTCTTCCATAAACCCGTTCTGGACCTGAAGGAAGATGAGGAGATATGGCGCGGCTGACCTTCACATCGACGATGAAATCTCCATAGCCCGTCTCAAGGTGGCATTCCTCAACGGTGAGACCGTTGTCTGCGGCGGTTTTATCAGCCTGCTGACAGGCTTGCTCTCCTTCGGCTTGCGCTTGGGCAGCGCCTAGAGCCACCAGATCTGCTCCAGAGGCAGCTAGACGAACAGAATTCATCCACGAGACTGCAATGAGACCGACGAGAGCGAAGATGACCATGATGCAACACACCATGGCTGTCACCATCGTTCCATTCCCCCTTTGCGATAAGAGAGAGGCACGTGATCTTTTATAACCTCGTCGCTCTTTCATCACTTAGCTTCCCTCTCGATAGGCTGAAGCCTTCGATGTCAGTTGCATCGAGATCTGCATGAAATGCACAGGACATCTCAGGTTCACCTCAACTGAGGATTCTTTCTCATCGACATCCATAGCAGCCCTAGGAGTTGAATTTTCAAGCCGTTTCTTAGCCATCTCATCATCTCCTCTCCCCAGATAGCGGGCGATCGCAGCAGCGGTATCGTTACATTGCCCTTGCATAGAAGCAAAGAAAATTCCGGCCACTAGAAGGGCGCACATACAAGAAGCTGACAGAATTCCTACTGCCAATTCAAAAGTAACCATACCCCGCTGATGATAAGTTCTACTTTTCATCTTCACCCCTCTACCCGGTGGGCGAGAATTCTCGCCCACCGATTGTCTTTTGCAGATATATGGCTAATTGCCGAAAACCTTAAATTCAGCTCCTTCAATTCCTTGAGACGCTTTACCGATGAGTTGGGCGACGAATTTTGTCATTGTCGTCACGAATGCATTGTTATTGAATACATTGAACAAGACGAGAGCTAGGGCGACAGCAGCAAGAATCCCCACCGCATATTCAGCAGTAGCCATACCACGCTGCCAATGACGACTCATCTCTAACCTATTCTTCACTGAGATGAGAGCCTTATCACAGGCATATATGCATGAGCGAATTGGATGAGTGTTCATGATCCCTATCCTTTCTTCGAGATTTATAAGATGGATCATCTAAGTGATGGGAGTGAAAGATAATTTTTGCCACTTCTTTTCTTTTCTGTGGATAAATGACTTTAGAAAGAAGGAAATATAAAAAGCAGCACTATAAGACCGTAAATCTCTATAGATCTTTACCTACAGGATCTTTCATACTCTGTGCAAGAAATTTTGGAAAATTGAAGCGATGATAGGGATAACTCCAACAAGAATAAAGGCTGGGAGAAAACAGCTCACCAGAGGAATAATCGCATAAACGCCGATCGATCTGGCTTTCATCTGCATATGATCAGCAGCAGCTTGCTGACTTTGCTCCGCATGGACGTGGAGAATTTCACAAATCGCTGCTCCTGACGACGAGCTTCGCGCAAGATCTCGAGCCACCGCACCCCATATGTCATGGCTACCCAGCTCATTCCACGCTTGGGATTCACTGCGCCCAACGCCGATATGCCCAAGAACCGATTGCAAAAGATCGCTCGTGGGGTTTTCAGTGACCGAAATAACATGCGCCAATGCCATACGCATCGGCAACCCCGATTCCACCACCGCGGCGAGCAAGGTCAAAGTGGTCGGCATCTGAGCAACGAGCATGTCGTTACGCTTTCTATGAGGAAAAGCCAGTTTTATCTGCACACCATAAGCAACCGCTGCAAAGATGAAAGCTACGAGTAATTGATGAAAAATCAGCCATGTCACGATGCCGACAAGGGCACATAAGATCTGTTGAATGGGGCTGAGAAGCCATCTTTCCAATTTCTTCCATCTATGGGATCTATCCTTCACAAGGCTTATTTTCGGATCGGGAAAGAAAAGCCATATCGCACAAGCCGAGAAGATCAATGTGACGATCATGTATGCCTCCTCACCCGATATGAACTGAAACGGCGAGGATGGGCAAGAAGTGACATCATCGCTAGTCCTGCGCATGCCAAACAGACAGCACAGAGTAAAACAACTTGTCCCGCAGTGGTTCCAAAGAGAAAATCGAAAGGATTACCTCCCGAAAGAAAAGCCATAAAGATCCCTATACCTGGCAGAGCGCAGAAGACCAATGAAGTTGCTTTCGAAGAGGATAGTTCCTTCCCGACTGTCCTCATTGTCGCAGCATCACTACGCAATTGAGAAGCGATTTTCTCTGCCATCTGAGCGATAGGCGCCCCGGTTGTCTCAGCTAATCGCCATGCTTTCGCCAATTCTCCCATCCCTTCAGCCCCTTCAAGATCAGCCTCACGACATAGAGCATCTGATACATCGGCGCCGATACGATGAGCAGCCACAGCGGAATGCAAGATGGAAAAATCGCTACTGAGAAATTCCAATGCTCTCAGGGGCAATTGTCCACTTCGCAGACAGGCTGCCAAGCTAAGTGCCATCTGAGAAACGTCTTCTTGTCGCTTACGGACAAGAGCGATTTTCCTCTCATTCGTCCACCACCATATTCCCGTCCCGATGGGAATAGCGATAGTGAGAATCGTTAAGACCATACGAGGAAATACCATCATCGCTATCGCAATGCAGCCGAAAGCTGCGATAACGCTCAATAGACGAGGTACCCAGGACGATCGTTGACATGTGGCAGCTAACATCAATCGTTGCCGATCGTCACCGATCTGGGGCAAGGGCCACAAAAGCCATACAGCGCATCCGGATAGAAAGAGACAAACGATCATGATCCCACCGTCTGTTTATCCAGATCGATCAGATCGCAAAATTCTTCCCAGGCATCGCCTTGCTGAATGCGCCCATCTTTGCCCATAAAAAGCGCACGTGAGACATAGACACAGCGATCTGGTGAAGCTTTCAATAAACCGATCTGAGTGACCGTCCTCTTTCCGCTAGCGAGACGTGACACTTGAATCACTACCCGCAACGCAGAACACAGTTGAGCGTGTAAAGCCGTCCGCTCCATTCCTCCCAAAGCTCCCAATGCCTCAAGACGGGCGGGAAGATCCTCAACAGAATTAGCATGAACTGTTCCACACCCGCCCTCATGACCTGTATTGAGAGCAGTGAGCAAATCGCATAACTCCGCTCCGCGTACCTCCCCAAGGACAAGACGATCGGGACGCATCCGCAAAGCCTGTTTCACCAGATCGGTCATAGTGACCGCTCCAGCCCCTTCATTATTGGGTTGTCGAGCCTCCATCTTGATGCAATGTCGATGATCGGGATTGAGTTCTCTCGAATCCTCCACGATCACCAAACGCTGCCCTTCGTCCAACATGGACAGCAGACTCGCCATCAATGTAGTCTTACCCGACCCCGTCCCTCCACTGATAAGAAAAGCCACTTTAGAGTCGATGATCCTTTTCAATACGCAAGCAAGAAACTCATCAATCGACCCATTCGACACCCAATCATCCAACGAAAAAGAACGTTTAGAAGGGATACGTAAGGAGATACATGTCCCTGGCTCAGCCAAAATATCGAGAACAGCGTGAAGACGAATACCGTTAGCTAAACGCGCATCGACATACGGACATGCCTCATCCAAACGCTTCCCCGCCCCAGCGGCGAGACGAACAGCCAGGCGACGGACTTCCTCCTCAGAATCAAAATGCAGCGGGCTTTTCTCCAATCCCCTTCCTCGGTCGATATAGACCTGATCTGGACCGTTGACGAGAATATCGGTCAGCCCTTCTGTAGCGAGAAGAGGTTCAAGCCTGCCAGCTCCCACACTGGAATGCCGCAAGGCTTCGACCGTATCGAAAACCAAAGAATCTGATACGACATAACCCAAACGACGCAAGATCTCGGCGACATCGTGAGGTTTCCATTCCGATCTCAACTGCGCAAGTTGAACCCGGACAAGCTCAAGCTCATCGTCATTCATCGACGCTCATCTCCTTCCACAAAGCCTGACATGCCTTGGCAAACTTCGAGCGTCCCATCCCAGGCGGCTGCCCCGACTCACACGAGCGCAATACCGAATTGTCATGAGGAATGACTCCTCTAATAGACATTCCTAAACTGTGAGAGATCAGATCGTTATCGATACGCCACAGCGGACCTCGTCTGACCACCAATGCGGCATCGGCTATCTCGTAATGACTGACCTTCGCTCGTGCAGCGACAACCGCTCTCAAATGAGCGGGGACGAGAAGAAGTCTTCTTGGATTAAGCCATTCCATATCGTTGATAACTAATTCCCCGTCCACAATGACCACCTCATAGGATCGCTGTAGGGAGTTGATAACCGAACGGATGGCCTCTCCCGAAGGTCTAAGAGGAGCGCTGAGATGATGCGAGATCCCTCGATTCTGCGATTGACGAGCCTCTCGGACAGGCGATGCCATCGAGACCAGATCCACACTGCTCATCGAGGGCAGATGTCCACGTAGATCCCCTATATGCCCTCTCGCTCCATTCAGATCGTTCCATCTCCACCCTGAGATATCTTCAGCGCCGAAAAGTAGATCTATTCCTCCTCCACAAGGATCCAATTCGACCAACGCTACGCTCTTCCCACTGCGAGCAGCAGTCACAGCCAAACCGGCGGCAAGAGTGGACGATCCAGCTCCTCCCGTCCCAGAAATGACGCTGAAAATCTGTCCTCCCTGATGGACAGATCCCTCGTTTCGAGAGAGGACAGACGCCAAAGACTCACTTTGATCGGGAAGACGAAAACAACTCGCCTGAAGAGGGACAGACCATTGCAAAAGCTGGTCGCTATCATATCCACACAGATAAGTGGACTCGCGTAAAGGGATCCCTAGCGAAGCGACCATGGAGGCACAGTCGCTGCCGATGATGACCACACCGGCCTTCGTCCACAATTTTTTGATCGATTCACTTTCTTTCAAAATCTGCGGATGGACATTGACCGCGGCAGCAGCCGCCATCACCATTTCAACGATGGCGCTATCTTTAGAGATGACGATAGGAACGCGCATATTCAATTGATGTGCGTCATGCTGTATTGTCGATCAAACCTGTCGTAACCTGTGGAAAAGTCAAGTTTTTCACATGATCTTTGGGGGATATCAAGGTGGCTTCTTCATTGCGTCAGCAACTGCCTCCATCCGCTTTGGAATGGATGGTGCAAACAGCACCTACCGTGGTAGCAATCGATCTTTCCCCTGCACTGTGTTCCTCCCTTGCCCGTCGAGGTCACCGCGTCATCGTCAGCCATCGACAAGCTAAAATCGCCCAGACCATCCGTCAGCGCAATGATCCAGGAACACTCGTCTTCTGCGCCCAAGCCGACGCTCTACCCGTCCAACCGTGCAGCGCTCAAGCGATCATCATGCCTCCCCATCTATCCCCCCGCATCGACCGTTCGCAATTGGCTCGCCAACTCACCCGAGCTTTAGATAGCGATGGATGGATCTGCGGATGGAATGTCAGCCGCGACGACTCGGTTCCCTGGGTCAAACGTCTCCAAGCCTTGATGCAATCGATCGACCCTCAAGCGATGCGATCTCATAGCTGTGAAGATCATCCCATGGCATCCAGCAAATATTTTCCGCACAGCGAATATAAAACCTTCCGTCTATGGAGCGATATCAACAGCGCTGACCTTTTAGAACGTATCGGATCACAACCAGCTCTCCTACGTCTAGAGGAGGATCAGCGGCGCGATATTATCGCACAGGCACAAGCGCTTTTAGCCCAATCGGCCGGATATTCCCAACTTCGTCTTCCCTATCAACTCATCTGCTGGAGAGCAAAAGTGAACCATCACGAATTAACCCAACCGATCATCTTGACTGACGGCGGACTTACCATTCCCATCTAAAACATAGACGTTAAAACCTGACCGATACGCCGATTATCACAATTTAACCGGGTATGTCGGCTCAGGGATCGGCGGCGTTATCGTCTTGGCGATGAAAATATCGTGCCAGAGCATGAAGACCAAGAGCGTCCAGATCCTACGTGAATGATCTGCTTTACCTGCACGATGATCGTCAAGCAATGCCAAAGCCGCCTGAGTGTCGATTAGATAGTCTGTATGGGCAGAGGCGATAATTGAGCGCGCCCATTCATAGCCATATCCGCCCTTCATATAGACGCGAATCGGCACGGGGAAACCCAGTTTGCGACGATTAATGACATGGGAAGGAACGATCTTTTCCATCGCTTTACGTAAAGCGAGCTTCGATTGATCCTTCGTGATTTTCTGATCGAGAGGAACCGTCCGCGCCACCTCAAATACCTCTTTATCCAAGAAGGGGACGCGCAATTCCAAAGAATTGGCCATCGTCATCTTGTCCGCTTTGACCAAAATATCCCCGCGCAACCAAGTGAACAGATCGATATGCTGCATTCTCGCCACTGGATCCCAACCGCGAGAACGCTCATAGATAGGAGCAGTCACATCCGTATATGAGATACGTTCTGAAAATGCCTTCATAATGTGATTCAACTGGTCTTCACGGAAGATACGGGCATTGCCGTAATAGCGCTGCTCCATATCGATCGATGCCCGCCTGAGCATGTCTTTACCTCGCATACCCGCTGGTAGAGCGGACGAAAGAGCGCCAAAGACCCGACGAACTGGATGGGGTAAACGGGTCAGCGGTGCCAAAGATAAGGGTTCTCGGTAGATGTTATATCCGCCGAAAAGCTCATCGGCTCCTTCACCGGAAAGAACGACTTTGACGTGTTTGCGCGCTTCTTGCGCGACAAAATAGAGTGGCACCAAAGCCGGATCTGCAACAGGGTCGTCAAGATACCACACGATCAAAGGCAAGGTATCGCACAGTTCTTCTTCGCTGACGATCTTGACGATATGCTTCACACCGATCGCTTCAGCAGAAGCGGCTGCAACATCTACCTCGGAATAGCCTTCACGCTCAAAACCCGTAGTAAAAGTGAGAAGATTATCGTTATAACGCTTGGCTAAAGCTGCGATAGCCGTGGAGTCAATCCCCCCTGACAGGAAAGAACCGACAGTGACGTCTGCACGCATATGGTGAGCGACCGACTCATCGAGGACATCGGCAATCCGTTGATAAAGTCGCTCCTTTTCGTAATCGGTCACCAACTCAGCAGGGGTAAAGCGCGGCTCGAAATAGCGATGCATCTTCATATCTCCACCGCTGAAAGTAAAAGAGGTTCCAGACTCAACTCGCGCACATTGAGCGTCTGCTGAGTAAGGCTCAGGAACGTATTGCAAGACCATATAGTGCTGGAAAGCGACCTGATTTACCTCAGCTTTTTCAGTGAAAGAACGAATGCTTTTCGCCTCAGAAGAAAAGAGATATCCCTCATCGACCTGTGCATAGTAAAGAGGTTTGATACCGAAAGGATCTCGGGCTCCGAAGGCGACCTTTTTCTCACGATCCCAGATGACGAAGGCAAACATCCCTCGCAGTTCATTCACCCACTCTTCACCGAAATAGTGATAGCCGACGACGATGACCTCGCCATCCCCTTGGGTTCGAAAAATAGCTCCGCACTCGTCGATGAGACGTTGACGCAATTCCACATAGTTGTAAATCTCGCCATTGAAGACCATGACATAGCGATCAGTTGATTCCTCTGGCCCCCATTGGAGAGGCTGGGAAGAATGCTCAATATCGATGATGCTCAACCGGTTGAACCCGAAACAGACCTCGTCGTCCGCCCATATCTCGGTATCGTCAGGTCCGCGGTGACGCTGACAACGCATGGACGTCCGCAGACGTTCAACCGAGGCCGAATCGAGAACGTCTGTCGAGATCAAAGCTGTCAAACCGCACATTGTTTCACTCCTTCGAGCTCAAGTTTGAGCTATACCGCCTATCCATTCAAGCAGGTTGTGCATAACCTGAGCGCATTACTCGCCAAAATGATGCCACCTCAACGAAATCGATTGCCATTTTCAAGGCTTTTCACCTCGCCGCGTCCAATGTATCCACATATTTAGGGCTCGGTGTCTCACTCATCTGAAGAATGTGAGAGAATCGGGCTATGAGTCCGCGAACAATTGAGGTCTCCGAACCCCGCAAGGTAGGTATCACCGAACTGGTTCTTAGGGACGCCCATCAAAGTCTGATGGCAACCCGTATGGCCATGGAGGACATGGTCGATGCATGCGCCGATCTGGACGCAGCCGGTTTCTGGTCCCTCGAATGCTGGGGCGGAGCTACGTTTGACAGCTGTATCCGTTTCTTGAATGAAGATCCGTGGGAGCGTCTGCGCACCTTCCGCAAGCTTCTTCCCAATACCCGTCTGCAGATGCTTCTGCGCGGTCAAAATCTCCTCGGCTATCGCCACTACAACGATGAAGTAGTCGATCGCTTCGTGGAGAAGGCCGCCATCAATGGTATGGACGTCTTCCGCGTTTTCGACGCCATGAACGACCCACGCAACCTCGAACGTGCCATGAAGGCTGTCAAGAAGGTTGGCAAGCACGCTCAAGGCACCATCTGCTACACCGTCTCCCCCGTCCACACCGTTGAGGGCTATGTCAAGCTAGCGGGACGCCTGCTCGACATGGGTGCCGATTCCATCGCTTTGAAGGATATGGCCGCTCTGCTCAAGCCACAGCCCGCCTATGACATTGTCAAGGCGATCAAGGACGAATACGGCGACGTTCAGATCAACGTCCACTGCCATTCGACCACCGGCGTAACCCAGGTCTCTCTCATGAAGGCTATCGAAGCCGGTGCAGATGTCGTTGACGCTGCGGTTTCGTCCATGTCTCTCGGCCCTGGTCACAACCCGACCGAATCGGTTATCGAGATGCTCGAAGGAACCGGTTATGAAGCCGATATCGACATGGAATGCGTCGAGCGCGTCCGTCGCCACTTCAAGAAGGTGCGCCCGAAGTATGCCGACTTCGAATCCAAGACTCTAGTGGACACCAATATCTTCCGTTCTCAGATCCCCGGCGGCATGTTGTCCAATATGGAATCGCAGCTGCGCGCTCAGGGTGCTGAAGATCGCATTGACGAAGTGATGGAGATGGTTCCGGTCTGCCGTAAGGATGCCGGCTATCCTCCGCTGGTGACCCCCTCATCTCAGATCGTGGGAACCCAGGCTGTCTTCAACGTCCTCATGGGCCCCTACAAGCGTATGACGGGCGAATTTGCCGATATGATGCTCGGCTATTACGGAGAGTCTCCTGCCGAACGCAATCCTGAGATTATCGAAAAGGCAAAGGAGCAGACGAAGAAGGACGCCATCGATTGCCGTCCGGCAGATCTTCTCCCACCTGAATGGGACGAGCTGGTCAAACAGGCCGAAGCTCTGCCCGGTTTCGACGGCAGTGAAGAAGATGTCCTGACCTACGCGATGTTCCCCGGTGTCGCTCCCGGTTTCTTTGAGACCCGCGACGAGGGACCGAAGTCTGTGGCGAAGAGTGAAGCTCAGCTCAAGGCGGAGGCCGAAGGCAAGGCGAGTGTGGCATTGAACGGCCCTGTGACCTATACCGTCACTGTGGCTGGCAATCCTCACACCGTATCGGTCGAGCCCGCCTGAGGAGGAGAGCATGTCTAAGCAGCAAAGCATGGCTGAGCGCATTGAGCATCTCGCTCAAGAGCGTGCGCGTGTCCAGCTTGGCGGCGGTGAGGCACGCATCGAAAAGCAGCACGAGAAAGGCAAGATGAGCGCTCGCGAGCGCATTGAAGCCTTTGTCGATCCCGGTTCTTTCGTGGAATCTGGAGCTTTCCGTCGCAATCGCACCACCGCCTTCGGCATGGACAAAGCCGATATGCCCGCCGATGGTGTGGTGACAGGTTCAGCATCCCTGATGGGACGTCCGGTCTTCCTCGCCAGCCAAGACTTCACCGTCGTCGGTGGTTCCGCTGGCGAAACGCACAACATCAAGGTCACCGAGACGATGGAAAACGCCTTGACTGCAGGCGCTCCCTTCGTCTTCATCAACGACTCTGGTGGCGCTCGCGTCCAGGAAGGCATCGACTCCCTTTCTGGATATGGCAAGGTCTTTTATGCGAATGTGAAGCTCTCAGGTGTGGTGCCTCAGATCTCGATCATCTCCGGCCCTTGCGCTGGCGGTGCAGTCTATTCACCCGCTTTGACCGACTTCATCATTCAGTCGCGTAAAGCCCATATGTTCATTACCGGCCCCAACGTCATCAAGCAGGTCACCGGTGAAGAGGTTACCCAGGACGAACTCGGTGGCGCCGATGCCCACCAACAGATCTCCGGTGTGACCGATTTCGTCGCTGATGACGATGCCCAAGCTCTCCTGATTGCGCAAAAGCTTTTGAGCTTCTTGCCCAATAACAGCCAAGAGCTTCCCCCGATCTACGCTCCCGACTATTCGGCTGAGCCTGACGAATCTTTGCGCGAGATCGTCCCGATTGAGGGCAATAAGGGCTATGACGTTCGCGATGTCATCTCCGCTATCGTCGATTACCAAGACTTCTTAGAGGTCAAGGCTGATTATGCGAAGAATATCGTCACAGGCTTCGGACGTATCGGTGGACGTTCAGTCGGCTTCATCGCCAACCAGCCGAAGCAGATGTCCGGTGTGCTCGATATCAACGCATCCGATAAGGCTGGACGTTTCATCACAATCTGCGATGCCTATAACATCCCGATCGTCAACTTGGTAGACGTCCCCGGCTTCCTCCCGGGTGTAGCTCAAGAGCATGGTGGCATCATCCGCCATGGTGCCAAGATGCTCTACGCCTATTCGGAAGCCACAGTGCCGAAGATCACCGTGGTCTTGCGCAAGGCATATGGCGGTTCCTATCTGGCAATGTGCTCGAAGGAATTGGGAGCCGACCGCGTCTTTGCATGGCCAAGCGCTGAGATCGCAGTCATGGGCGCTGAGGGTGCAGCTGCTGTTGTTTTCCGTAAGGAAATCGCTAACGCTGAAGATCCCGAAGCTAAGCGAGCCGAGCTCGTCCAGGCCTATCGCGACCAGTTCGCCACACCGTTCGCATCCGCTGCGCACGGTTACGTGGACGATATCATCGATCCTGCCGATACCCGTCGTCAGATCATGGTCGCTTTAGAAACCTTGGCGAAGAAGACTCAGCAACGTCCCGCTAAGAAGCACGGCGTCTTCCCGGTCTAAGGAGGGTATTGATGGATAACACACTTTCTGCGACCGAGTTGGCTCAACTCGTTGCCGATCTGAAAAAGCAGGTGGCCACCTTGGAAAAGCAGGTGGGCACTCTGAACGAATCGCGTATCGTCCCTGAAGAAGATCTCGTGGTGATCGCTGCTACAGCAGCGGCATATATGGGATTCAAGGGAAAGATCCGTGCGATCCAATATGCTGGACGAGATACCTCGACTCTCGTATCGGCCCGTTGAAGGAAAGAGGATAATTCATGCGTCTGAAGATGACCGTCAACGGCACCGAATACGTTGTTGACGTTGAAACCGAACCCGATGTACGCCCTGTTCCCGCCCCGATCGTTATCGGTGGCGGCGGCGCTGTAGCCGCTCCCGCGGCTAGCGCTGGAGCGGCTGGAGCCAATGCGATCGTCGCACCTCTGGCTGGTTCCGTAGCTCGTATCCTCGTCGCTGAAGGCGACAAGGTGGAGCCTGGACAGGTCGTCGCCGTCCTCGAAGCGATGAAGATGGAAACCGAGATCACCGCCTCGAAGGCTGGCGTGGTCGAATCCATCTGCGTGGCTGTCCGTGAGGCAGTCCAAGGCGGACAGGCTCTCATCACTCTCGCAGAGTGATCTTACGGAAAGTGGGGTCCTTCGGGACCCCACTTTTTATTTCCCCGATAATATCCACGAGGACACCCTATACTGGGTTTGTCAGCTTTATGAACATAGATGTTCATTTTCCATATCTCATCGGGAGAGGCAATGTTCCCCTATCCTCTACCAGACAACGTCGCCAAGATTTACCATCTATGCGCTGAATCGAGCCTTTTGATCCGCTCATTTCTTCAAGCAGAAGAACCCTATGATCTCACTTTGTCTTCTCTGTCAGATAGGGAATGGGTCAAAGACCGTATTCATGAAGCCTCCCAACGATGGAACACCCAATCCATGCATACTCTGGCAAGTCTGTGGTGGTTTTCTCTCTCCCGTTCCTTAGCTGGTACAGCCTTTGCCTCCTATGCTCTTAGCGGACAAGCCCTCGTCCTTGAAGACGATAATCCCATGGCTTATCGCAGTAGCGACGGTTATATCACAGGTATTCTCGCCCAACGATCCTCTGATCTCGATGAATCCTGCGAAGCTCTCAGCGTGATCTGCGAGGAGGCAATCGACTCGATCTGCGCAGCCTCACGTCATTCTGTCGCCCCCTATAGAGCTCTTCTCTCGGATGCTACAGCGATGGTAGCTTCGTCCATTTCGATAAGAATTCCTCCAGATAGACGTCCTGCTATCTGGGAGAAATTGCGCATATTTTGCAATACCTTTCGGCAATACATTCCCATGCCGCCGTTACGCCTGATCGAGAGCGAATTGACCCCTGACTCTCAGGTGATGACGCTTATCGACACCCGGCCTGATTGGGAGCCCTATCTTCGCAATTCATGTTGTTTGATCTATCGAGCGGACGCTGAGCATGGGCATTGCCGAGATTGTCCGCGCGCTCCCTATTCCCATGCGGAATTTCTTCGCCAGACTTCCATGCGTCCACGCAAATCCCTTGACCATTTACAGTGATCTGATAAGGATTTTTAGCCATTGACATCAGTCCGCACTTGACGGCATAGCGAAAAAATTCAGAGCGATACATACGTCCTCCATCATCGGGCAGGACGGCTACCTAGTCACCCTGCTCATCCTCGTGAGCGGCTTGCGCCGAACCGATAGGGCGACCGGGCTGGCAAGATATTCTCACTCCACCGTTGCGGGACAGCGTCGGATTTTCACCGAACTTCGCCTATCGGAACTGTTCACCATGTGAACACAGGCAGTCTAACAGCGCAGCACCAAAATTATGAATTCGGCGAGAAAAATCTCTCCTTGAAAATTCATATCGCATCATTTTGCTTTCCTATTAAAGCCCTTTAAAAAGAAATAATTATTTCATTATTTATTTAATTAAAAATATTGTCGCTTTTCTTAACTCTTCCTACACTGGGAAGGTCTATCATAAATGGGGTTCTAATTCTTTGTCACCAGAACGCCATTCTCATCAAGGAGACCACTATGAATGCTTTGCGCACGTGCATGGCGGCAGCTACTTCTTTGGCTCTCGCTTTCTCATTGAGCGCATGCGGTTCGACGAATCAGAATTCTTCGTCCTCCTCCCCCGCAGCCTCAAGCGATAGCGCCACTCACTATCCGCTCACCGTCACCACCTATGACAAAGATGGCAATGCGGTTGAAACCACCTATAACAAGGCTCCCGAAAAAGTGGTAGCCGTCTATCAAGGCAGCATCGAGACGATGATCGCCCTCGGCTTGGAAGATCACGTCGTAGCTTCTTTCGGCCTAGATAACGAAGTGAAGCCGGAATGGAAAGATGGCTTCGCCAAGATGAACTATCACGAAGAGACTTTCAAACCGGACAAAGAGATGATTACCGTCTTACAGCCAGACATGATCTTGTCGTGGGGTTCCCTCTTTGGCGATAAAACTCTCGGACCGGTTCAAAATTGGATCGATCAAGGCATTAATACCTATATCAACACCAATACCCGTCAGGACGAGAGCCCGCGTGTCTTAGAGAACGAATATAGCGATATTCTCAATATCGGAAAGATCTTTAATGTTGAAGATCGCGCTCAAAAGCTCGTAGACGAGATGAAGGAACGTATCGCCTCTACCAAGAAGTCCGCTGAGGGCAAACAGGCTCCCTCCGTCATGGTGGTAGAACCGATCAAAGACTCGATCACCAATTACGGTAAGGACACCCTCGCTGGCGACCTGGTCACACAGCTGGGTGGAACTTTGGCTTCTCCTGATGCCAGCAAGGTGGGCAATGAGGATATTCTTGCAGCCGATCCCGACGTGATCTTCGTCGTCTACATGGCTTATTCTGGCGATGATCCCGAGAAGGTCAAGAAAGAGCAGATGGATATCATCGCAGCCAACCCGGCTTTGGCAAGCCTGAAAGCTGTGAAGAACGGCAACGTCCATCTCGTCATGCTTGGCGATATGTATGCGGCAGGACCTCGGACAATGGACGGTATCGCCACCTTTGCTGACGGCATGTACCCATCTAAGTGATAGGGAGGGTGCGGATGAACTGGCTGAGATCCCAACCGACATTTTGGCTGGTCACAATCGCTTTGGTGATCGCTTTACCGCTATCGATCATGGTGGCAGTGACCTTTGGAACTGTCCCGATCTCTTTCCATGATGTCTACCGCACCCTCATCTCAGGTCCTTGGTCATCTCAGGCAGGGGCCGATCCCATTCACGACGTCGTCTGGCTCATCCGACTGCCACGTCTCATTTTGGCGATGGCAGTCGGGATGAGCTTGTCCGTCTGCGGGCTCGTCATGCAAGCCACCGTGAAGAACCCTCTCGCCGACCCCTATATTCTCGGTGTTTCTTCTGGAGCCAGCCTGGGCGCCACCTTGGCGATTCTTCTAGGAGTAGGAGCGGTTTTCGGACGCGACTCGGTAGGCGTTATGGGATTCCTCGGGGCTTTTGGAGCGGCAATGCTCGTCATGGGGCTTGCCAATATCGGTGGACGTTCCACCGCCGTCAAACTCCTCCTTGCAGGCACTGCGGTCTCTGCCGTCTGCGGATCTTTCTCATCCTTCATCGTCTACTTGACGAACGAAGCTACCTCGACCCAAGCGATTGTGGCATGGGCGATGGGATCTTTAGCTGGAGCTCGCTGGACTACCGATATCATCGTCACCACGATCGTCTTGATCTGCACCCTTTTCTTTTGGACGCAATATCGGACTTTAAATCTCATGCTTTTCGGCGATCACACCGCGATCACCTTGGGGACTAATCTGCACCGCTGGCGACTGATCTACCTGGTTGTCGCCTCTCTCATGATCGGCTTTTGCGTCTACAGTGCCGGCATGATCGGTTTTGTCGGCTTGGTTATTCCTCATATCGTGCGCATGGTCACAGGCACTGACCACAAGAAATTAGTTCCCCTCTCGGCGTTGACTGGAGCAATTTTCTTGATCTGGGCCGATGTCCTATGCCGGATAATCCTTCCTAAAAATGAGATCCCGATCGGCGTTCTCACCTCGATGATCGGCGCACCCGTCTTCATCTATCTCATGGCACGACGTCGTTACGGATTCGGAGGAAACGAATGAACCTAACGACCCGCAATATCCATATCACCTTGGGCGATAATCACATCCTCCACGGTGTCGATATCGATGTTTCTCAGCGCGAAATCATCGGCATTCTCGGACCTAATGGCTCGGGAAAATCCACTCTCCTCAAATCTATTTACCGCACCCTCACACCCGATGAAGGAAGCATCTATATCGATGGGCAAGATCTATCATCGATGTCCTATCGACAATCAGCACAGATGATGGCTGTCCTCGCCCAACATAATTTTTACAATTTTGAATTCAGTGTTCGAGAAGTCGTCCTCATGGGGCGAGCCCCCTATAAACGCGCCTTGGAAAGAGATAACGCCGACGACTATGCACTCGTCGAGGAAAATCTCGCTCTTGTCGGTATGAGCGAATTTGCCGATCGTTCCTTCTCCACTCTCTCAGGCGGAGAACAGCAGCGTGTCATCTTAGCGAGAGCTCTCACTCAGCAAACAGATATTCTCATCTTGGATGAGCCGACGAACCACCTCGATATCAAATATCAGCTCCAGCTCATGGATGTGGTCACCTCGGTGGATCGTACCGTCGTCGCGGCTATTCATGATCTCAATATCGCAGCGATGTATTGCGACCGGCTCTACCTGATGAAGGACGGGCAGATCGTCGCATCCGGCTCACCTGAGAAGATGCTCACCCCTGAACGCATCTTAGAAATCTATGGAGTAACCGCCAAGATTTTTAAAGATGACGAAGGAATTCTGCGCGTCTACTACTGCCGAGGTTAGCTCTCATTGAGAAGGGCAGATTTTCGGCATGCCGATCTGATTCCCGCCATATGAATCACCACTCCGATGATAGGTCCTGCGATGAGTCCACCGACTGCAGTCATGACGATAGGGGCGGGGAGAGCCAAAATCCCAACGGCGCTGACAGAGGCGATAATCCATCCTGCACAGTAGATTCCATGACGATTTAAAGCGAGGATTGCTGTCCCGGTTAACGTCATCGCCGCTAGTCCAATGGACGCCACCATCAACAAAGCGTAATAGATAGGCGGAAGATGATATTTTCCGGCAAAGAGTAGCCTCATGACAGGATCACCCAAGAAATAGGCAGCTAATGCGCATATCGCTCCAAAAGCGATCAAGATTGCCAAAAAACGCACGATCAAGTGATGAGCCCTAGCACCCGCAGTGAGAAAACGATTGATCGCCACTCCTTGAAAGGCTTGAAGAGGCATCATGATCGGCGAGCGGGTAAAAGAGATGACGTAGATGAGCGAGGCCAATGTCGCAGCCGATTCATCTCGATTGAAGATCTCAATGAATGTGGGGAAACCCGTAATCAAAATCGCCGATGATGCCGAAGCGATCATCGCATTGACGTAGTTGCCCACCAGACGCTTAGCTTTCACATCTGCATAGGCATAAAGAGAAAAACGTCCACGGTAAGAAAGAAAGGCAAAACCTATCCAGAGCAGTACTGGAATAAGAATTGCGATTTCCAAACAGATAAGGTGCCCTAATGCCATGATGGCAACCACGACAGCACCCAAACGGACAAGAGCCTCTGCCGCGCTGAGAAGGGAATACCTTCCCCATGCGCTGTGCCCTGCAAAGATACCAGCCATAGCGCAATGACAGGCATAGAAGATCGTGGCAATTCCGATAAGGACGATCAATACAAACGGGATTCTTCCGTCCAAACGCGGCACGATAATAGGAGTTAATGCCCAGAAAATGAGGGCTGCTATCACGCCCATTCCCGCTACAACGGGCAAGATAGGTGTGGTCGATAGATTCTCTAAATCGGCTTTGCCTACGGCACGGGTGGTCTCGTTGATAACTCCAGCAACGATTCCGAAAACGCCAAAGACCAGTGACCAAAAGACGAGGAAATCCTTCGTCACTTCTACCGGCATCGCACGGCCTACGACGAGTTGGATGATGAAAGTCGCCAGCGCCGAAGTGATCGATGCTCCCATAATCATCGCAGCAGTGTTGACCCTTTTACGAGCTCGGCTCTTAGCCACCGGCGATCCTTCCTCTGTCAAGCGTTAAACGCCGATATCGTAACGGCGTTTCGCATAGGTACGATATATCGGACAGTAGAGTTGCGGAAGGATTTTCATTCCACAGGCAGCCACCCCGAAGAAAAGGCTAGATCGAAGCGTGAATAGCACCTGTTTCCAGGCGATATGACGGGCGTAGTTACGACATGCTTTCACAGCCTCATCTGTTTCAAGGTTGATAATCGATTGATGAGCAGCATTGGCAAAGGTTAAGGTTGTGCCCACACCATAGGGGACAGCGAAGGAATGAGGATTTGCATAACGTTCGATAAGATCACGGAAAGCTTCCATCAAACGCACGCATTCATCGATCGGCGTCATCTTTGACCATGTCATTGAAGTGGGCGATACGAAATAGTGATAGGCGACCTGATCGATGACACGAACACGTCGAGATTTCATGACATGTTCAAAGACATAGAGGGAATCCTCCGCTCTCAAGATATCGGCGAAGCGGATTTTCTTTGCAATCGATGATCTAAAAAGTTTATCCCACACATAGGGAGTTGCTTTGGCTTCCAAGACAGCTGCAGCCACCGTTGCTCCATCGTAATTTCCGCAGCCGAGATCCGCAGACCGGATCGATTTCTCACCATTAACAGAGATGATCTCGTGCGAGGCGATCACACAATCGATGCGATCATCATCGTCTGTAGCAGCAATCATCGCTGCGATTCCATTAGGATCGACGATGTCATCGGCATCGATGATGGTCAGCCATTCCCCTTGGGCTGATTCCAAGCCAGGATTTCGAGCACCTCCAGGACCTTGATTTTCCTCAAGCGGGATCACGCGTATTTCTAGGGTCTCATCGCTATATTTTTTAGCGAGATCTTCCGCGAGAGCAAGAGTGTCGTCGGTTGATTTATCGTCCACGATAATCATTTCGAGTGGACGATAGGTCACCTGCGCTACCGACTGGACAGTGCGTTCCAAAGTCTGTTGAGCGTTATATGCTCCGCAGATGATGCTGACGAGCGGCTTGGACATAATTCTCTCCTTTGACGCGCTTGGCGCTTGCTCGTCTCAGTCTAGGAGCTGGAATCTATTCATGGCTATCTGCTAGCGATCACGCGTCTGCGCTACGGACATCTATTCTTCAAGTTTTTTCAAGCACTAGGCTAAGAACAAAGCAGAAAGGGTAACCATGGCACAATTGCGCTCGGCGGTGACGACTCAAGGACGGAATATGGCTGGCGCTCGCGCATTATGGCGAGCAACTGGCATGACGGATGAGGATTTTTCTAAGCCGATTATCGCAATCGCTAATTCTTTTACCCAATTTGTGCCAGGTCATGTTGGTCTACGCAATGTCGGTACAATCGTCGCCCAGGCTGTGAAAGAAGCCGGTGGAGTCGCCAAAGAATTCAATACCATTGCGGTAGACGATGGTATCGCTATGGGGCATTCGGGAATGCTCTATTCTCTTCCCAGCCGCGAGATCATTGCTGACAGCGTGGAATATATGGTGCAAGCCCATCAGGCAGATGCTTTGGTCTGCATCAGCAATTGCGACAAGATCACCCCTGGCATGTTGTTGGCAGCCTTACGTCTCAATATCCCTACTGTTTTTGTCTCTGGCGGAGCGATGGAATCGGGACGATCTGTCAACCGGGATGACGGATCATCGACAGGACGCCTCGATCTGGTCGATGCAATGACAGCGAGCGCCGATTCATCGATCAGCGATGAAGAGCTCACACTCATGGAGCAGGCAGCATGTCCAACATGCGGATCGTGTTCGGGAATGTTCACCGCTAATTCCATGAACTGTCTCACCGAAGCCCTCGGTTTGGCTCTCCCAGGCAATGGGACGATCCTTGCCACTCATACTTTCAGACGCGATCTATTTGCTCAGGCGGGTCATCTCATCGTCGATTTGGCTCGTCGTTTCTACCATGACGACGATTCTTCAATCTTGCCCCTGTCTATCGCCACGCGTTCAGCTTTTCTCAATGCCATGACGATGGATATCGCGATGGGCGGTTCTACAAATACCATCTTGCATCTTCTAGCAGCCGCTCACGAGGCGGATGTGGACTTCACTCAAGCCGATATCGATCGTCTATCGCGCCAGGTTCCCTGCCTGTGCAAAGTGGCTCCGAACACGAAGGACTATTTCATTGAAGATGTGCATCGCGCAGGAGGAATCCCAGCGATTCTAGGAGAGTTGCGCCGAGCAAATCTGCTCAATATGAATACCCATTCGGTTCACCACTCCTCGATGGCTGACTATCTCGATCAGTGGGATATCCGCTCTGCTTCCCCCAAAGCGGAGGCTATTCGTCTTTTCCATGCCGCCCCTGGACGTGTGCGCACCATTGAAATGTTTTCTTCATCGGCTCTGTGGGACGAGCTCGATCTCGATTCTCGTAACGGTTGTATCCGCGATATCGATCATGCCTATAGCGCCGATGGTGGTCTGGCGATTCTGACTGGGAATCTCGCTCCAGACGGGTGTGTAGTGAAGACAGCGGGAGTTCCGGATCATCAGTGGGTTTTCACTGGACGAGCCAAAGTTACCGAATCTCAAGAGGAGGCTGTCGAGGCAATCCTCGGAGGAAAGATCGCGCCAGGCGATGTGGTTGTCGTCCGCTATGAAGGCCCTAAAGGTGGACCTGGAATGCAAGAGATGCTCTATCCGACGAGCTATCTCAAGGGGACAGGTCTTGGCCCTCAATGCGCATTGATTACCGATGGACGTTTCTCGGGAGGTTCGTCAGGTCTATCTATTGGACATATCAGTCCCGAGGCTGCCGCTCACGGCACCATCGGCTTGATTGAAGATGGCGATGTGATTTCGATCGATATCCCCGCTAGAACGATCACTCTTGAAGTTGATGACGATGAATTGAACCGACGTCGCCTCCACGCCGACACGAATGGATGGCGTCCACGTCACCGCATACGTCCGGTAAGCAATGCTTTGAAAATCTTTGCTTCCTTGGCGCATAGTGCCGATAGAGGAGCGGCTCGACGCAAACTGGACTAGCTTTCTCCCATTGACGGATCACGGGTAAGGCTCTAACCTGGATGAGAGGTCATGATGTCATGATACCTCTACCGCTTTTTAAGAATTGAGTTTTCATGGACGAAATCACCCCAGATGACAACAACGCTGCGACATGGCGACGCCCCATCCCCACCATCGGAGATGATTCCTCAGCACAACAGCGCTCTCAAAGACCAGATGCTTGGGCTTTCAACGATGACGAGATCGACGCTTTGAGACGTATCATCGCTGCACGACGCGATATTCGTCGCTACCGCAATGACGCAGTGAGCGACGAATTGATTCAAGCCGTCATTGAATCAGGACACCAAGGACCAAGCGTAGGACATAGTCAACCGTGGCGTTTCATCGTCGTCACCGACGCCTTCACACGCGAAAAAGCGGCAGTCATGGCCGACGAACAGCGCCTGCGCCAAGCCGATCTGCTCACTCCTCAGCGCAAAGCCCAACTTCTCGATCTGCAATTGGAAGGTATCCGCGAAGCTCCAGTCGGTATCATCGTCGCCTGTGATCGCCGCACACCGTCATCTGGTGTACTCGGACGCAACACTTTCACCGATGCCGATATGTGGAGTTGTGCCTGCGCAATCGAGAATATGTGGCTTACTGCCCGCTCCTACGGTCTAGGCATGGGATGGGTGACTCTCTTCGAACCTGAAGAATTAGCCGATCTACTTCATCTACCCAGCGGAGTCGAAACTCTCGGTTGGCTCTGTTTAGGATGGCCAGACGAACGTCCTCCCTCCCCCGGACTCGAAAGACGCGGTTGGAGTTCCCGTCTCAATCTGGACGGATTGGTCTTCAGCGAACGCTGGCCCGAAAACTCACCAGCTCCCGTCATCAACGGACAAGCCTATGCCGATATGAAATCATCATGGCTTGATTCCCTCTCCATCTCTGCCCCTCAGCAAAAAGATGTGGTGAGCGCTCACGATCGAGCAGATGTCCTTCTCACTCCTGGTGGATCGTTGGGTAAATTCGATCAGGCTCTCGACAAGGTGGCGGCTATTGGCTCTCCGACTCAAGCGACTTTGGTTGTCGTTGCAGCAGACCACCCGGTGACGGCTCACAAGATCTCCGCTTTTGATCCCACTGTGACTCGCGATGTCGCTCAAGCCTGTGTCCAGGGGCTGAGCATGGGAGCTGCTACGGCTAAGGCGATGGGCATTGAGGTGATAACGATCGATGCCGGCGTCAGCGGCCCCCCTATCGATGGGGCTGTCCAGATGCGTAGCTGTCATGATCGAGAACGCGGAGATCTCGCCACATCTGATGCCATGACAGCTGACGATGTGGCTGAATTGATCGCTTCTGGACGAGAACTTGCTGCCCGTATCGGTTCATCTCGAGCTCTCTGCCTCGGCGAGATCGGTATCGGCAATACGACAGTTGCCTCCGCCCTTGTCAGCGCCCTTATCAACATGGATCCAGCAGATGCGGTCGGTCTAGGGGCTTCGAGCGATACAGCGATGATGGAACGCAAGCGCGATGTGCTCACCCGTTCCCTCTCCCGTGTTGCCGATCGAGATCTTAGCGATCCAATCACTGTCCTAAGCTGTCTTGGAGGACCAGAATTTGCCGTCTTGACAGGTCTATGTTTGGGGGCAGCTGAGGCTAAAATGCCGATCATCATTGACGGCTTGGCCACATCTATCGCAGCGTTGATCGCTGTGCGCATCTCTCCGGCAGTCCAGGCCTATCTCGTAGCTTCGCATGTCAGCCGCGAATTTGCTCATCATGCTGTCCTGGCCAAACTCGGCCTCGAGCCTCTTTTGGAATGGCGCATGCGAGCAGGCGAGGGAATCGGCGCATGCTATGGAGCTCAAGCTCTCTTGACGGGTCTCAAAGTTCGTCAGCAAGCAGCTAAGACCGATGACGAGCGTCAACCCTGATCGAATTTTCTGATCTGGTAGACGATATCTGCAGCCAGCCGAGGATCCGTTCGTTCTGGGTCTTCGGCTGGCGCTCTCATATGTACCTCTTGAGCCTGCGTTTGACGAAGAATATCTGCCACATTATCGGCGCGCAGACCTCCTGAAGCGAGGATCGTCACCTTTTCGCTCTCATTCACGAGACGAGCCAAGACGGAACCATTGGCTTTCTGGGGATTCCCTCCGGTAGTCAAGATACGGTCATAGCCCATATCGTTAAGCATCTTAAGAGCTTGATCGAGGTCGTCTACCGTATCGAAGGCTCGATGGAAGGTCAGCTCATATCCGGTGGTGATGTCGCGGAAAAGTTGAGCCGCTTTCCTATCGATCGATCCTTTTCCATCGACAGCGCCGACAACGAAACCCACAGGCGCTCTATCGGGATAATCACGCGATAGCTTTTCCACAGAGCAGACGATATCGTCAATGCACGACGCCATCGTGTCGATCTCCTCAGGAGAATAGATGAAATTTCCTGGACGGCAGCGCACCAATACCATCACCCCACCAGGCGGGGCATTGAGAAGCGATTCACAGATATCTTCCCAAGGAGATGTCAGCCCTCCACAGGAGATATCCTTACATAATTCCACCCGATCCGCTCCAACGTCACGGGCGATTTTGACTCCTTGAGGATCGGTGACGCATAGTTCGATACGCGTCCATCTGGACATATGAATCACCTTCCCAATATTTCATTGACGAGGCATATCTCAACAAGATGAGGGTATCGTTTCAATTCCTTTACTATCCGAAAATAGAAAAAGTGGCAGATGGATCTGCCACTTTTCCCACGTGAATACTATTTCTCAGCAAAGACCTTATCTTCTTGATCTGTGATGAGCTGTCCTTGTGCATCTTCGAGAGGACCTGTAGAACCGTCCTCTTCGACACGTCCGGCAGCATCGCAATCATAGGATTTATCGAGTGCTGGCTTGGGATCGATAAACATCGGGTTGATAATCCACTTACCATCCTCATTGTGATAGGCACGGCACATCACTTCTGCCTTATTGCGGTTGATCACCAAGCGCAATCCCTTAGCATCGGACATGAAAGAGACGTCCGTATCGGAATCTCCCGCTGCAAAGACAGCACGATGGGACTCGTCTGCAATCTCAAAAGCCTTCTCAGAGGGAATCTTGAACACTTCTTCGTTGACCCGACAACGCTTACCTTCGATATAAGGCATGGAGGCTTCCCCACCGCAAGAAGATAATTCAGAGGTGATAACACCCTTATCGTCGCGTCCGGTGAGTACACCCATCACCTTATCTTGACTAAAGCCGATCTCTTTCGCCCATACCCATGCCACAGGCTGCGATGAGGCAGAGATGACACGCACATCGAAACCGTTGGCACGCAAAGTATCGATAAGATCAGTCGTCTGATCGTAATAGCGCACCCACGCGGTGACCTCACTCGTGCCGATCTTTTGAGTAGCACCTTGTTCATTTTCGAGATTGAAACGCCGTGCCGTCCGGGCAAAGGATTCAATATCCGCCTCGCTATATCCGCTCAAGAGCTGGGCGGCAAAAGCGTATTGAGGCTCGATGCGACGGGCATTAAATCCGCTGAAGGCTTCCTGACCGTCCTTCGTCGTCCCTTCGGTATAGATCGACAAGATCTCATCGGCGCATGCTGTTCCCTGCTCACTATTCGTTCCAAGAGCAAATCCCGGCTCAGCAAGGCTCTTACATGCCTTAGACAAGGCATCTTGAGCGGGTTTGGTCAAATAGGGGCTGATCGTTGACCAATCATAATTCTCAGGTTGTTTAACCTTGCCGTTGGCCAGCATCCAGAAAGTCATCGCATCGCCGATATCGTTCTTAACGACCGTATTATCCCAGTCGAAAAGGGCGACAGGAGCTCCCTCGTCCACATTTCCAGACCCGCCACATGAACCGTATTCAGCCAACATGGCGTCAATCTTTTCGCGGTTATCTCCATACCAGTTGAGATCGGCATTGAGAGTTCTGCACTCAGATTTTGCTGAATTTGATGTTCCTTGCGGTCCACAGGCTGTAAACGCCATCGCCGATGCGATAAGGGCGGAAATACATCCCAATGTTTTGGTGACCCTATGAGTGAAATACGTCATAGGACAACGCTAGAGCCATCGCGCTCACAGCAGAATCTTCGCCTGCGATTTGTAATCAATCTGCAATATAAAGCCTACAAATACCGTTATTTTGAGCTGATCGCATCGACACCACCAGATCTGAAAAAAGCTGATATAAAACGAGGGGTCGCCTTAACGACCCCTCATACCTTTTACTGCCTTTAGCTGTGAGTACCGGCAGAGCGTAGCTGTTCGCAAGCCTCAACGATGCGAGCAGCCATTCCAGCTTCAGCCTTCTTACCCCATGCGCGCGGGTCGTACATCTTCTTATTGCCGACCTCGCCGTCCACCTTCAGCATTCCGCTGTAATTGCTGAACATGTGGTCCACAACTGGACGAGAGAAAGCGTACTGGGTATCGGTATCGATATTCATCTTGATGACACCATAGTCAACAGCGTCGCTGATCTCTTGAGGCAAAGAGCCAGATCCTCCGTGGAAGACCAGGTAGAAAGGCTTCTCCTTACCGTATTTAGCGGCGACAGCCTCCTGGCATTCCTTCAAGACTTCGGGACGAAGCTTGACAGCACCCGGCTTATAGACGCCATGGACATTACCGAAGGTAAGAGCGGTCAGATATGTTCCGTTTTCGCCAACACCCAACTTCTCGGCGGTAGCCAAAGCGTCCTCAGTGGTGGTGTACAGCTTGTCGTTGATCTCGTTGGACACACCGTCCTCTTCACCGCCGACAACACCGACCTCAATCTCGAGAATCATGCCGAGCTTGGAAGTCCGCTCTAAAAGTTCAGCGGCGATATCGAGATTCTCAGCCAGCGGAACAGCTGAACCATCCCACATATGGGAGTTGAATACCGGAGGAAGCCCCTTCGCAACGCGCTCTTCGCTGACCTGAAGAAGTGGACGGACATAGGTATCCAGCTTGTCCTTGGGACAGTGATCGGTATGCAAACCGATATTGATGTCGTAGTGTTTAGCCACTTCGCGCACGTAATCGGCCAGGGCGACTGCGCCGGTGACCATATTTTTCACCTTCTGTCCGGAGGCGTACTCCGCACCACCAGTGGAGATCTGGATGATGCCATCTGAACCGGCTTCAGCGAAACCCTGGAGTGCTGCATTAGCGGTCTGGGACGAGGTGACGTTGATGGCGGGGTAGGCAAATTTGCCTGCCTTAGCCTTCTCGAACATCTCCGCATATACTTCAGGAGTTGCGACGGGCATAATCACTTCCTTCGTCAATGTCGTCTACGCGACGTGTGATCGTTCGTTGACCTTTAATAGCCAACCTTGACCTTTCCATTATCTCAAAGATGACCTCGACATATTCATTTCCTTGAAAGGAAGTTTCTCATCGCCATTCACCAGATTTCATCAAGACGAGATGAATCGATTCCAAAACGTCCAGATGAAAACGAGCGTATAGCGCAATCGATCTGAGCGGCATCGATATCCATCACGGCGAAGGGGAGCATCCAGCGTAAATCAGATCCCCATCTGATCTCCAAGAGCGGACCTAGAGGTTGAACGATCCGACTTCGTCCACTGATCGAGATGATATCTTCCCAAGGAATGAAAGTTCCTTGGAGACAGTTGTCGATGACCACTCCATCTGGACGGATCTGCAAAGCTAGACGAGTTCCATAGCCTTTGATCTGTCGATACGCGATGACACCTTGCCCGATAGTCCACAGCAGACGAAAGACGCTCACAGCGAAAGAGGCGATGAAAAGCCAAAAGAATATCGAGTCTCGTCCCATCCCTGCATAGGTGGTGAAGAACACGAAAAGAGCTGCCGAGATCACCAAGGAGATCCCTACAGCGATAGCATTCCGCCGGTGACGCGCAACAATCCGCGAACTCTTAGATGAATAGGATGCAATCAAACCAGGTTTTACAAGGCTATCTGCCATTTGAGTGGCGATAGTTTCGATCTGATGATCTTCTAAAACACTCAGCGTACGACCCTGTGGATTCACAAGGTTAGATATCGCACTATCGAGGCGCTGTCCATCTAGTAACAGATCGTCTTTACCCACAGGTTGAGGCATGGTCGGCTCGCTATCTTCACCTCTCGAAGGGAATTCCATGCCTTCCACATTGCCATCTTGAATGGCATTTTCCAACGCTTCAGCTATGGCCTTTATCCGATCTCTCTTCTTCCTGAGAGCGAATCTGGCAGCACTTTCGATCGAATTCATCGCGGTTAAGGATAGATACACCCAGATAAATCCATAAGAGCAGCGGCACAGTGACAATGAAACCTGTCGATAGAGAACCCGTCTTGAAAGCCCACAGACCTCCTATCACCATGACAAGAATCAGCAGAGCAGTCACATATCCCCAGGGACGATGCAGCATATGATGGTGATATTTTCTTGAGCTCATCATTCCCCCAGACAGTCATCGTCGATCTTAAGAGACAGACAGCCTATCGGATCGATAGGCTATCTGCCATCGGACGTGCCGTCAGAGACGTTTTCCTTCCGGATTGGTGACATGTTGAACCATCCATTGATAGATGGTGATGGCCGCAGCCGCCCCCGCATTGAGAGAACGTGTGGAACCAAACTGCGTAATCGCTACGAGCCGATCACATATCGCCAACATCTCATCGGTTAATCCCGGCCCTTCGGAACCGAAGACGAGAAGACATTGAGCCGGCAGAGCTGTCGTCTCCAAGGGGACGGAACCGTCCATATTGTCCACACCGATGACGGTCAACTGCTCCTGTCGAGCCCATTCGGCGAGGGCTTGTTCATCGGGTTGATGGTGAACGTGCAGATAGCGGTCAGTCACCATAGCTCCGCGACGATTCCACCTCCGTCGTCCGACGATATGCACCGCTTCGACGTTGAACGCATTGGAGGTACGCACGATAGAGCCGATATTGAAATCGTGTTGCCAATTCTGGATAGCAACCTGCAAACGGGCAGGTTTCCACCTTTGACGTATCTGGTCGAGATGGTCGGCGATCGCCTCCACCGTCCAATAGCGATAAGGATCCTGGACATTACGCCGATCCCCCTCAGCTAACAGTTCAGGATCGTAATGATCTCCCTCAGGCCAAGGCTCAGGATGGGGACCTACCCCTACAGTGGGCGCAGTCGGATCGTATAATTCTTCACTCACACGCGACTCACAAGGCTAAATCGTCAAGGCTGTAGGCGTAGCGATATTCCAAACCATAGCCGCGAACCTTGTCGGCAGCACCTGTATTGCGATCGACGATCACCGCTACAGCAACAACGTCTGCTCCAGCTTCACGGACAGCTTTTACCGCTTCGAGAGCCGATCCGCCCGTCGTGGACGTATCTTCCACGATGAGCACCTTACGTCCACTCACCTCAGGACCTTCGATTCTCTTGTGCAATCCATGAGTTTTCGCTTCTTTACGCACGACGAAGGAATCGACAGGCTTACCCTGAGCGGCACGAGCATGGACAATGGCGGCAGCCACTGGATCCGCACCCATCGTCAGCCCTCCTACAGCGTCAAAATCGAGGTCAGATACCAATTCGCTCATCACACGTCCGACCATAGGAGCAGCACTTCCCGATAAGGTGACACGGCGCATATCGACGTAATAATCGGCTTCTTTTCCGGAAGAGAGAATGACATGTCCCTTAACGATGGCTTGGCTATTGATCGTATCCAGCAGTTCTTTGCGATCACTCATAGCTCTAGCCTATCGGGATTCTGCTAGGACCAAGGCAGCTAGACCAACCGCTCGTTGATCAGACGGCAATTTATCTTGACTCGTGATAAGGGTCATCATTCGTCCGGTTGGACGTCTACCCGGATCATGAGGGACAGCTTCTAAAACACTGCGATCATCGGATTTCACCGTAATATCGCCGATGGGAGTGACGATTTCGTAGTGATAGCGCATGTGGCATGTCTCGACGATAAGTACCGTCTTCTCCCCCATATCAGCCAAAGCGCCAAATGGAGAGCCGTATGTGATCCTATAAGCGCTCACTACGCTATTACCCAATTCACCGAAGGATGCCGTGTTGTCATACCAGATGACGCCCCGATCCACAGCGGACTTATCAGCCCATATCGGCCAGTGTTGATCGATGGAAGGGATGGACATGATCGCGACCATCGTGCGTCCATCGATCTCAACAGGGTCATCGAAAACTGCCTGATCAAGATCGATAGTCTGCCAGCTCTTATCCGCCGTAGAACAGCTTTGACGATAACTTTCAATATCGTGACGTGCATTATTGCGCGCTAGCTGATCGGTGCCGATGTAGAGCCATACCAGTCCACATGTCACGATGACAACGAGAGCCAATCCGATAAGGACGACGATCAATCCCCATGGACGTCCCTGCTCATATTTTCTACGCGCAGGGAGGATATCAGCACCATCATCTTCTGTGGCTCGACGTGCTCTTTTCATCTCAGCTATCGTCCTGATCAGCGCGACGCAGCCCGTATGAAAGCGCACTGCTCGTCCGCTTCACGGATTCTGGATTCCTCACTCAGATAAGGCATATGCCCTGTGGGGAAATAGGAATGTTCAAAGGAATCATAGACTTCACGTGGAATCTCTAGATGATCCATAGTCACCTGAGCGGAATAGTACGGAGTTGCAAGGTCGTAATAGCCGTATTCCACACGGATCTTACAGTGAGGGTTGGCTTGCAAGACCCGTTCCAGACGGGCGCTTGCATTGGTCACATATGTGCCTTGAGAATCCTTATATTCCCAGCTCTTCCACAATTGGGCATCCATCTCGTAATTCATCTCTTCGCGCGATCCCAATTCAGCATGCAAATAGTGATGGAGGGCAGCGACGAATGGCCCCATCGTCGCATCGCCGCTCGGATCAGTATCCATCAGTTCAGCCGTCCCTCGATGAGCCCAGGTGGTGAAACGAGCATCGAGACGTCCGATGACCTTTCCTTCACCGCGCAAAAGCTCTGCGCAGAAACGCTCGTGTTCGATGCGCAAACGCGTCTGCTTGATATAGCTTTCCTCTAAGCCGGTCAATTCGGCAAGGGTACGCGCTATACGTTCATAGTCCTCGACAGGTAGACGATGTCCTTGGGCGAGAGCTGAACGGTATTCCTCGTTGACGAATTTTTCAGCTCTTTCGATGACATCTTCGAGTGAAACGCCAGGGTGTCTACCGTGATACCAGGCGACGGCAGCATAACTGGGAAGATAGTTGATCGCCGCCTCATCCCATTCAATATGTTCAAATTCTAAACGGTTGAAATCGATCACACTGGACAGCAGAATAATCCCATTGAGGTACATTCCATAGTGATCCTGTAGGCGTTGTGCCACGCTAACGGCACGGATGGTTCCATAGGATTCCCCGAGGAGGAATTTCGGACTCATCCAACGACCCTCTTTTGTGCACCATAGACGGATAACCTCACTGAACTGTTCAACGTCGGCTTCCCAGCCATGCCAGCGGATCGCTTTTTCTCCCTGGGTGACACGTGAATAACCAGTACTCATCGCATCGATAATGACAAGATCAGCTGCTCTTAAGAGGGTATGAGGATTATCACGCAGACGGTAGGGCGGACCTACCAGATCATCAATATCTCCCAGATCTACAATTCGTGGACCGACTAATCCGAGATGCAACCAGACGGAAGCCGATCCTGGCCCTCCGTTAAAGCAAAAGACGACGGGGCGAGTGGTCGCGTCAGCATCGTTGAGGGTATAACTCGTTATTCCAATTCGAGCTACGGGTTTTATGCCGTCAAAGGGCTTGTCCTTAAGCTGATCATTCTTAAGAACGATCGTCCCCGTCCGGGCGGTATAGGACAATTTCCCATCGGTGGTCTCAATGTCGTGGACAGTTTCGACCAGCTCATCTGTGAGTTCGAGGGGTTCCTTCTCCGTTACGGTCTGGACGAGAATAGGAGTTCCGCTATGAGATGCCATGGTTCAAGATTAGTCGAGTAAGACAGAAAATATATCTCCCGCTTACCCCGTGGATAAGGGCAATATTTCAATAGTGAGCCGATCATCAATATCGCTCAAGGAAAGAAATGCTCAAAAATATCTTTATTTGTCATTACGTTGGGGATAGATCAACCAACTTTAAACCCTCCATTTTCATCATCGACAAGACGGGGAAGTTTTCACAATCACGAGGGTGATGGATGTCAAGGTTATTTGAAGATAGGGGGTTGTGTTGTGCTTTATCCCACTCTGTAGGAAAGGATTGTTGGCAACCTGGCTCTGGATGAGTTACGCCTGCGCGTTTATCTGGGGAGCGATAGTTTGTGATTTGGTGGGCATGGATAGATAGGGGTTATCTCATAGTGGCAAGTATGGACTATGAGTGGTTGGGTTGTTGGGTGCAGGATAGATAAAGCTGTGTATATGGGGTATGGGTAGCAGTATTTTTTCTTGGTATTGCCGTTAGGGGTTGTTAGTTACTTGTTGTCGAGGTTGTTAACGAGTTATCGTTTAACCTCGTTGAGTGTTAGATCGTCTCGAGCAATACACCAGATACCACGTGGATAAAGGGGGGGGTAATGATATTTACCTCTCACAGTGAACACACAACAAGAAAAAAGGGGGGAAGTGTGGTGTCAGGGTGTATATATGGATTCAGCGGGATACCCTCACATAGGAGGATATCCCGCTGAATATCATATATAATGTCCGGCAGCGTCCTAGTCTCCCACAAGGCCTCCCTTGCAGTACAATCGGCGCTGAAAGGCTTAACTACCGGGTTCGGAATGGTACCGGGTGTTTCCCTTTCGCTATGGCCACCGTAACTCTATGAACATATCACAAACCTTCATATCATCGTGGTTGTTCGTATGCTCACAACCACACAGTAGACGCGTAACACCTTTGTAGATAAACAAGCCCTCGGCCTATTAGTATCGGTCAGCTCCATACATTACTGCACTTCCACATCCGACCTATCAACCCGCTGGTCTGGCGGGGGCCTTACCACATTACCTGTGAGGGAATCCTCATCTTGAAGCGTGCTTCCCACTTAGATGCTTTCAGCGGTTATCACTTCCCAACGTAGCCAACCAGCCGTGCTCTTGGTAGAACAACTGGCACACCAGAGGTTAGTCCGTCCCGGTCCTCTCGTACTAAGGACAGCTCTTCTCAAGATTCCTACGCGCGCAGCGGATAGGGACCGAACTGTCTCACGACGTTCTGAACCCAGCTCGCGTGCCGCTTTAATGGGCGAACAGC
>JAEZYG010000039.1 GCA_023419175.1 Actinomycetes bacterium | reverse complement strand
GTCATCGCCACCGCCTCCAACCCCCGTTTTTCGGTTTCACGAGTCGATATCGATCGCCCAGGAGATACCTATACGGTCGATACCTTAAAAGATTTACGTTGTGAACGCGGAAATGATGTCGATCTTTTCTTCATCACAGGTGCCGATGCTTTGGCCTCTATCTTGACCTGGAGAGGGGCGGAAGATCTTTTTGATCTCGCTAATTTTGTGGGGGTATCGCGTCCAGGAGTGGATTTGAACACGAAAGATATCAGCCACCTACCGATGGAAAAGATCACCTTGATGGAGGTTCCAGCGTTGGCGATCAGTTCCACAGAATGTCGTAAAAGAGTGGGGGAGGGGCTACCGTTGTGGTATCTCGTTCCCGATGGGGTCGTTCAATATGTCGCCAAACGGGGATTATATCGATCAGACGAAGTGTGATTCATCAGTAACTGACGTGAGGATTTATGACCGCCAGCGATCTTGCCACCGCATATGTCATGACGGCAGCCCAAGCTGCTGACGATAAAAAAGCCCAAGATATCGTCGCTTTCGATGTCTCTGACCATGTCTATATCACCGATATCTTCTTGATCGCTTCTGCGAATAATGAGCGTCAGGTAGGGGCGATTGTGGACGCTATCGAGGAAAAGATGCATCTCGATCATGACGCCAAACCTCTGCGTCGAGAAGGTGACCGGCTTAATAGATGGGTTCTTCTCGACTATGGAGATATCGTCGTCCATGTGCAACACGATGAGGAAAGAACCCTCTACGCTTTAGAACGCCTCTGGAAAGACTGTCCGTTGGTTGATCTACCAGGAATCGGTTGTGGCACATACGACTAAGTGCCTATAAAGATATGGGCGACTAGCATTCTAGTCGCCCAGAAGATCACTTCACGATGTGATCGATGAAATTGCGCACACCTGTCCAGTTGCGTCGATAGGCTGCCTTCGGAAGAAGAGTACCGGCATGAAGTCTGCTGGATAGATGCAGACGCGCTACCCTAGCTGCGCGTTTCCATCCTTTCGCCTCCATCTCGTCCGCCATCGTCATGAAGAATCGGCGTTCTTCAGCGAAACGCGTTCCCGACAGAGCGCGCACGGATGAATCTGAACCGCTGAAACGGCGATACATGAATGCCAATTCATCATCGAGAAGCATCGATCCGCCCGACATCGCCACGTCCATGGTTAAACACAGATCTTGGACGACATCGAAACCTTCGCGAAAACCGATTCCTTGAATGGCATCCGCTCGCCATCCCAAGGATGGGAAATACATCCATGCTCCTCGCAGGAGGGAAATCGCCATCTGCTCGCCTAAAAGAATTCGCACTCCATTACCGCGCGGACGGTATATTCCCTTCACCGAATCGACGAGGGAATGGGATGCTGCTCCAGATTCGTCGATGACGACTACTCCAGGTTGGAAGATTGAAACCTGAGGATATTTCTGAGCTCTATTTGCTAGCCATTCCAGATAATTGGGCAGCATGATATCGTCTGCGCCCATCATGACGACCAGGTCGTTTTCGACTTTACTTACGCATTTGCGATAGTTGGCATTTGCTCCCAGATTTGTCTCATTGCGTTCATAGCTCACACGCTCATCGTTGAGAGAAGCGAACCAGTCAGGGATCGTGGGATCAGGATACCCGTCATCGACGACGATCAGGCGGAAGTCGCGATAGCTTTGACGCAAAACGCTCATCACGGCCAATTTCATCAAGTCGACATCGCCGTAATAGGGGAATAGCACATCAATTGTCATGAAAATGAACCAATCGCTTAGGGTCTTTCCCTTCAGCTTATCGTCTCAATAGGGTTCCTCATGGTTCCTCATGTCGTGTCGTCCCCTTTTATCATCTTCTTATCTGATCACTGGTTAAGAACCGTTACGTCTTGGTTACCAAGAGGTAACGGTGTATATTTATTCGGGCAAGTTTTAACTTTTCTCCTTTCTCCTGACGGATCGGTCTAGCCGTTATCCCCCAAGAGATCGTTCGGCACGATATGTCGTATGAAGTATCCAGCGAGATAGCGATCTGTTTCTTCTGGAAACTATTGATTTGATAATAGGAAAGAGCCATGGCTTTCGGTATTACGCGCAGACAATGGGCAATGATTGTCGTCTTGATGGCGGGAACATTCATCGCAGCTCTCAATCAGACGTTGGTGACTCCCGCTATCCCTGCGATCATGAAGCAGATGCACGTGAGCGCGTCTACTGCACAATGGCTGACGACAGGATTTACTCTCGTTAACGCCATCATGATTCCCATCACGGCTTTTCTTTTGGAGAAATATTGTCTGAAACGTCTTTTCTCCGCTTCGATGGGAATTTTTCTGATCGGATCGATCGTAGCCTGTCTTGCTCCTAGCTTCTTCATCCTCTTGGTAGGACGTCTTGTCCAGGCGATTGGAGCCGGTATCTTGCAGCCGGTGGTGATGGTCGTCCTTTTACGCACATTCCCTCTTGAAAAACGTGGGACAGCGATGGGCATCTTCGGCTTGGTCGTTGCCTTTGCTCCCGCACTCGGCCCTACAGCGGCAGGTATGGTCATCGATCATCTCGGATGGCGACCGATTTTTTGGATTATTGCAGCTTTATCCGCGATTGAAATCGTGATCGCCTTTGTTCTCCTTCCCGCCGAAGAAAAGAGGACGAGCTGCCTCAAATTAGACTATCTATCAGTCATCACCTCTACCCTTGGATTCGGTGGTTTACTCTATGGCCTTTCCGAATTGGGTAATCACGGTATTCATATTCCCGGTGTAGCGGCAACCACGGTCGGTATCATCAGCCTCATAATTTTCTGGAAGCGTCAATATGCCTTAGAAACTCCAATGCTTCAGTTAAGAGTCTTGGAAAATAAACGCTTCCTCATCTCTTGTATCGTCATCATGGTCGTTCAAGGGACGCTGATTGCGGGCAGTGTATTGATGCCGATTTTCATCCAAAGCGACTTGGGATTGACGGCGACGAAATCTGGCCTGGTCATGTTGCCAGCTGCCATCATCATGGGAGTTATGAGTCCAGTTTCTGGACGACTATTCGATAAACACGGGCCGCGTATTCTCTCCTTAATCGGTATGTCCTTGCTGACGGTGGCGACATGTTGCTTCGTCTTCTTGGATTCGTCAACGACGTTTACTTTCCTTGTCATCGTCTACACGGTTCGCATGTTTGGACTGTCCTTGGTCAATATGCCGGTCAATGCTTGGGGTATGAATGCCTTACCTGATGAGCTGATCTCTCATGGAACGTCGGTCAATAACACTTTGCGCCAGGTAGCGGGATCTTTGGGGACGGCTATCATCGTCTCCACCTCCTCGTTGGTAGAGAAATCCTCATCGAATCGAGATCCGATTCAAGCCTCCATTCACGGTATTAATTGTGGATTCATGGTTGCAGTCGTTCTATGCCTTATCGGTTTGGCTTTAGTCATTGTTAAAGTTCGATCTACCAGCGCTCAAAAAGCTAACGATGACTCTAGGAATGAGAACAGGACGCTGGTTGAATCCATCATGAAACGCGATGTTTATACCATCAATTCTTCAGCGACCGTGATGGAAGCGGTTCAGATGATGTTGAATAAGCACGTCCATTCCCTATTGCTGACCTGTGAAAGCGGAGATGTGAAAGCCATCGTTTCAGATGGAGATATTCTGCGTTATCTATCGAAAAATGATGATGTGGTGACCGATCCAATTACCACGATCACCTATATGCTGAATACCACGACTGGTGATAAAGAATTCTCTCAGCGAGTGAAAGATCTGATGGGAATGAAGATTTCGGCTATTTCGTCTCACAGTATTGTGACCGCCGATATCCATGATGACATCACTGAAATCTGTCGTATTTTGGGTTCGAAACACGTCAAGAAAATTCCAGTAGCCGATCATGGACGTATCGTTGGGGTCATTCACCGCTCTGATATTTTGAGATATTCCCTGGAAAGAGCTATTTCTCCAGCTATCTCTACTCCCTCGATCTAGGAAGGGTGAGCGTGGCATCTACTCCGCGTTGTCCATTGAGACCTGACGACCCATGTTCTCTATGTCAACCAGGCGCAAGCGGTCCTCAGGATTGTGGATTGGTCTATCTGGTGATGGATGATGAGGATCTGCGCGATCTTTACCGTGAACAGATGGCAAAAAGGCGTCGTGAGCGATATGGGGAGCCCTCGCATTCTTCCCCTCCTATATCCGCTAAGGAAAGATGAGAATGACCCCTCTCTGTGGTATCTTGATATCAAGAAATGAAGGGGGAGAGCTATGAGTCTCGATACATTCGGTGCGAAGAAAACTCTCGTTGTTGAGGGGAAGAACTATACGATCTTCGCTTTAGACGCTCTCGAAGGCAGTGAGCGCCTACCCTATTCACTCAAAATTCTCGCTGAGAATCTATTGCGTCATGAAGACGATGTGAGTGTCACTGCGGACGATGTGAGATGCCTTGTCGATGCCGACTCGCGTTCCAGCCGAGAGATTCAATTCCGTCCAGCGCGAGTCGTGATGCAAGATTTTACCGGTGTTCCTTGCCTGGTAGATCTGGCGACTATGCGTGAGGCGATGGAGGAATTAGGAGGCGATCCAAGGGTTATCAATCCCATCTGTCCGGCTGAGATGGTGATCGATCACTCGGTCATCGCCGATGCTTTCGGCACGCGTCAAGCCTTGGCGATCAATACCGAGCGTGAATATTCCAGAAATCGTGAACGCTACCAATTCTTGAAATGGGGTCAGAAGGCGTTCAGCAATTTTACCGTCGTTCCTCCAGGGGCTGGAATCGTCCATCAGGTCAATATCGAGCACCTAGCACGAGTGGTTTTCGATGATGATACAGTTGCCTATCCCGATTCTTGTGTTGGGACAGATTCCCATACCACCATGGTGAACGGCTTAGGTGTTCTCGGCTGGGGAGTAGGAGGCATTGAAGCTGAGGCAGCTATGTTGGGTCAGCCCATTTCGATGCTGATCCCTCGCGTTGTCGGGTTCAAATTGACAGGTCATCTTCCAGCGACGACGACAGCTACCGATGTCGTCTTGACGATCACTCAAATGTTGAGAGAACACAATGTCGTTGGAAAATTCGTTGAATTCTACGGTCCAGGTATTGCAGATATCCCCGTTGCCAATCGCGCGACTATCGGCAATATGAGTCCTGAATATGGATCGACGGCGGCTATCTTTCCCATCGATCAGCTCACCATCGACTATCTACGTTTGACAGGACGTGATTCCCATCGGATCGCTTTGGTAGAAAGCTATGCCAAGACTCAAGGATTGTGGTGGAATCCTGACGATCAGATGGTGTATGACGAATATATCGAGTTGGATCTTTCGACGGTCGTTCCTTCGATTGCTGGCCCTAAACGTCCTCAAGATCGTATCCGTCTCGATGAAGCTCACAGCGCTTTTAATAGGGATATCATCTCCTACAGCGATGATCGCTCTCGGTATCATGAGGCGACCTTCAATGAGGATTCCCATAAGATTGCACATGGAGCGATCGGAATAGCTGCGATCACTTCCTGTACCAATACGTCCAATCCTTCAGTGATGATCGCGGCAGGATTGGTGGCGAAAAAAGCGGTAGAAGCCGGCTTGACTGTACCTCCTTGGGTTAAGACCACTTTGGCACCCGGTTCTCAAGTGGTGACACGATATCTCGATCAGGCTGGTTTGACCTCGTGGTTGGATCGTCTTGGCTTCACTACGGTTGGATATGGATGCACGACATGTATCGGCAATTCTGGTCCTTTGGTTGAACAGGTAAGTGCAGCTGCCCGTGATGGGGTTGTCATCACCTCGGTTCTTTCGGGAAATCGTAATTTTGAAGGACGTATTAATCCCGATGTTGCTATGAATTATCTGGCATCTCCTCCCTTAGTGGTCGCTTATGCTCTCGGTGGGACGATGGATATCGATCTTATGAACGATCCCATCGGATATGTCGATGGCAAAGCGATCATGCTAGATGATATCTGGCCTTCACGTGAGGAGATCGATCAGATCATCTCAGCCCATATTGACCGGACGATGTACCTTGATTCCTATCGCGATATTTTCGAAGGAGATCAGCGCTGGAAAGATCTTGATGCCCATCAAGGGCAGACCTTCAGATGGGATGAATCGTCCACCTATATCCGTAAGGCTCCCTATTTTGACCAGATGAGTCTCACTCCAAACAAGACGTCTGATATCTGCTCGGCGCGCGTCTTGGCGCGTTTAGGTGATTCGGTGACGACCGACCACATCAGTCCAGCTGGCGCCATCGCTGTTGATTCCCCTGCAGCCTGCTATCTACGCGACCATCGTATCGAGGCTCATAACTTCAACTCATATGGATCGCGTCGAGGTAACCACGAGGTGATGGTACGGGGAACATTTGCCAATATCCGTTTGAAAAATCAGATCGTCCAAGGCCGTCAAGGCGGATGGACGAGGGATTTTACTAAGGAATCTTCGATTGTTCCGATCTACGATGCGGCGATGAATTACCGGCGTCAAGGAATTGATCTGGTGATTCTTGCTGGAGCTGAATATGGATCGGGAAGTTCTCGTGACTGGGCTGCGAAGGGCACCATGCTCTTAGGAGTACGCGCTGTTTTAGCTGTCAGCTACGAGAGAATACACAGATCTAATCTTGTCGGCATGGGAGTCCTACCTCTCCAGTTTAAAGAGGGACAGAGCGCCGATACCCTCGGCCTGACAGGAGAAGAAGTGATCGATATCTTTGGGATTGCTGGAGTGGAATGGCCTAAAAATGTCCAGGTAGAGGCTCAACGTCTAGATGGGTCGAAAGTGAGATTCGAGATGGACGTGCGAATCGATACCCCAGGAGAATGGGCTTATTATCGACATGGGGGCATCATGCCCTTCGTCTTGCGCACGCTTTACGAGACTCATCGGAAGTGAATCTGAAAAGATTATCTTAAGAGAATAAAAAATGAGCGGGGGAATGATCCCCCGCTCAGCGTTTATATCAGCGGATATGATCGCTTTCATCGTGAATGTCGATGGCGATTTGCTGAAGTTTATCGGCGTGAATGCGTCCGTGGTGAGCGCAGAATGAGAGTTGGCGACCAGAGGGAAGCGTTGCCACCATATATGCTTGAGCGCCACAGCGATCACACCTATCGGCAGTGGTCAAACTGCGTTCGCGCGTCAAGGTCGTATTCATTGTCCTCCTCAGTTATCTACTTTCGCCTATATCCACTCTAGCGAGGAGGGCAAATAAGTCTCTATGAGTGAAGTGGGTCTCCTCGGGCGTGCCCCCCTGCACAGGAAGGTCAAGCTTGGGTAGGATTCAGCCCGTGTCACCTAGGCAATCGACAACCGCTCAATCGCGCTCCTATGGGGCGAAGAATCTGCTCGTTCTCGAAGGATTAGAAGCTGTTCGCAAACGTCCCGCGATGTATATCGGTTCAACCGATACGCGCGGATTGATGCATTGTCTATGGGAGATTATCGATAATGCTGTAGACGAAGCTCTTGCTGGTTATGGGGATCGTATCGATGTGGCTTTATGTGCCGATGGATCGATCACGGTCAGCGATCACGGCCGGGGGATTCCAGTCGATATCGAGCCCAAGACAGGGCTGAGCGGTGTTGAGGTTGTCTTTACGAAATTGCACGCCGGAGGAAAATTCGGATCTGATAATTACAATGTCGCCGGTGGTCTTCATGGAGTGGGAGCATCGGTCGTCAACGCTTTAAGCTCGCGTATCGATGTGGAAGTGGATCGTGATTCGGCGACGTGGACGATGAGCTTTCGCAGGGGAGTGCCCGGTATTTTCGATGGGGAAGGCCCTAACGCTCCCTTTACCCCCTCAAGCGGAATCCGCAAAATGAAGCGTATTGCAAAAGCAAAGACGGGGACGAGAGTTCGCTATTGGCCAGATCGTCAGATTTTCTTGAAAGAAGCCGAGCTCGATTTCAATCAATTGGTCGAGCGCGCTCGGCAGACCGCTTTCCTCGTCCCATCTTTGGACATTCATCTTGCAGATGAACGCGAGGACGAACCGGTCTACGAAGAATTCAAATTTGAGGGAGGGATCGCTGAATTTGTCGATTTCCTCGCCCCAGACGAGCCTCTTTGCGATATTCAAAGAATTCAAGGACAGGGTAGTTTCGTAGAGACTGTCCCGATGCTCGATGAGAATAACGAGATGACCCCCACCGATGTGGAACGGATCTTAGATGTCGATATCGCCGTGCGTTGGGGAACGAAATATAGCGTTATCGAACGATCCTTTGTCAATATCGTTGCCACACCCAAAGGGGGAACCCATGTCCAAGGTTTCGAGAGGGGATTGCACAGGGCTTTTCTGAAAGCCCTCAAAGGGACAAAATTACTCAAAGCGAGCGATGAGATCATCAAAGATGACGTTTTAGAAGGGTTGACTGCAGTCGTTGCTGTGCGTCTGGCTGAGCCTCAATTCGAAGGACAGACGAAAGAGGTTTTGGGAACTCCTCCTGTTACCCGTCTGGTCGCCAAAATCGTCGAAGAACAGATCACCGAATTTCTCACCTCTACGAAAGGTCCGACTCGCCAGATGGCTCGTCTGGTGATGGAGAAAGTCGTCAACGTTTCCAGAGCTCGTGTTCAAGAGCGTTTGATAAGGGAGACCAATCGCAAGAAGAATGCTTTGGAATCGTCCTCATTGCCTCCCAAACTGAAAGATTGCCGCTCCAACGACTCGGATATCACCGAGCTTTTCATCGTTGAGGGGGATTCGGCGTTGGGAACAGCGAAATCGGCACGGGACTCTGAATTCCAAGCTCTTTTGCCAATTCGCGGCAAGATTCTCAATGTTCAAAAAGCAAGCCCAGCTGAGACATTCAAGAATGCCGAATGCTCATCGATCATTCAGGTGGTCGGAGCTGGAAGTGAAAAAAGTTTCGATCTTGAACAGGCTCGTTATGGCAAGATCATCTTCATGGCAGATGCCGATTCAGATGGTGCCCATATCCGCTGTCTGCTCGCCACCCTTTTCTTCCGATATATGCGTCCCTTGGTGGAAGCTGGGCGGGTTTTTTCCGCCGTTCCTCCTCTGCACCGATTTGAACTTATCAATCCTAAAAAAGGAATGGAAAAATATATCTATACCTATTCAGATCAGGAATATCAGCGTAAATTCGCTGAATTGAGAAAGAAGGGGATCAAGTTCAAAGAGCCTCAACGCTATAAGGGTTTGGGTGAGATGGATGCGGATCAGCTTGCTGAAACCACGATGAATCCGCGCAAACGTCTCCTGCGCAGACTGACCGTTGATGATGCCGCTAGAGCCGAGGCGACTTTTGAAATGTTGATGGGAACTGAGGTGGCGTCTCGTAAGGAATTCATTATCGATGGCGCTTATGCGATCGATAACGATCAGATCGATATGTGATGATTATGGACGCGTTCGCCCTTCGCGGCTTAGTCTCGATATGCTGAATGTGTGGACAAAGAAGTATCGTTGTCGTTGAGTGGCGATCAAGCTCGTATGTCCAGCTCCAAAGCGCGCATCGTTGGATGGGCGTTCTGGGATTGGGCTACTCAGCCATTTAGCGCCTGTATCACCACCTTTGTTTTCAGTGTCTATATCACCAGCTCGGCCTTCGGTGAGACGAATCACACCACCGAATCGCTGTCCTTGACTACGACTATCGCGGGAATTGTGATCGCTCTTCTCGCTCCTGTCTTGGGGCAGACGATGGATCGTAAAGGGCGCACAGTTACCGCCTTGCGCTATTTAACCTGGTTGTTAGCGATCGTCTCGGCCAGTCTTTTCTTTGTCCGACCTGATCCGTCCTATCTGTGGTTGGGTTTGATATTGATGGCGATTGGAGCTGTCACCTGTGAGGTGGCGGCAGTGAATTACAATGCCCTTCTCGATAAAGTATCGACTCGCCGTAATGTCGGTCGAGTCTCCGGTTTCGGACAAGGAATGGGATATCTCGGCGGGATCGTCGTCTTGCTCTTTCTCTACTTCGGTTTCATCTCTCCAGAGGTTGGACTTTTTGGGGTAACGAATAAGGATGCTATCGATGTCAGAGTGGCGATGATTGTCTGCGGTTTGTGGATGTTCCTCTTCTCCTTGCCGACCTTTCTGACGATTAAGGATCCTGCACCGTTACGTCATGAAGACAGGTCGATTGGTGGCGAATGGGCTAAGCGTCATCCGCAGTGGCTATGGCGTTGGATCGGACCTGCTATTGCAGCTTATGGTGAACTTGCCAAGACAGTGATGAGTCTTTGGCGTGTGGATCGTGCTGTGGTCTATTTCTTAGTTGCATCAGCGTTCTTTCGTGACGGTTTGGCAGGGGTATTCGCCTTTGGTGCTGTCATCGCTGCTGGAACTTTCGGATTTTCTGGTGCTGAGGTGGTGATCTTTGGTGCTGCAGCCAATATCATGGCGGGCGTCTCGACGATCGCTTTTGGTCTTCTCGATGACCTTCTCGGCCCCAAGAAAGTCATCATGACATCTCTCATCTCTTTGGTGGGGGCTGGAATCCTCATCTTCTTTTTGCATGACGCGGGCAAGATGATCTTTTGGATCTGCGGAATGATCTTGTGCATGTTCGTAGGGCCTGCCCAGTCGGCTTCTCGAAGTTTCCTAGCTCGTATCGCTCCTGAAGGACGCGCCGGAGAGGTCTTTGGCCTCTACGCAACGACGGGACGAGCGATCTCTTTCATGTCTCCTGCCTTTTTCGGAATGGCTATCGCATTAGGACATGTTCTGACCGGAAAATCCAATACTCAATATTGGGGAATTTTGGGGATCGTGATGGTTCTCTTTATCGGTCTACTCATGATGATCGTGGTTCATATCTACACCGAAAGACACAATATCGGATCCCATAAGGTGAAGTGATCTGTCTGGCGTACAGGTTTGATAGTTTTCTTCGTTTTAGAAGGTAATGGTAGAAGAGCGATAGATCGATCTTTTAGGGTTTATTTGGGGTTATGCTGCCGCTGAGCGTTTAGATCTGAAGCTGTTTTAGGACTCTGGTTGAGGCCTATATTGACTGTGCGTTAGTGAATTGCCTCTATCGATTCTTTCCCATCTTTCATCTCGTCTATGCGCAGATAGGGATCGTGAAAAGCTATGGAGAATCTAGAAAATAAGGTCTGATATCGCCAGATACCAGACCTTCTTCGTAGCGGGGGCAGGATTTGAACCTGCGACCTCTGGGTTATGAGCCCAGCGGGCTACCTAGCTGCCCCACCCCGCGGTGCTCAATCAACTATAGCGAGTGGTATTTCTTTGCGCAAATTCTGTTCAGAAGAGAGCTATCTATGGGATGGAAAGCCGTCTCGCTACTTGTAGTGAAGATGGTTAGACTGGACGGGTCGTCTGTCCATGACTTGCAGAAAGCAGGGTTATTCCATGCATCCGTGGACGAAGGTGGTAGCAGCATTCGCTGCGATAGCCATCACGTTTTTCTCAGCGGGGTGCTCTTTTCATTCCACGAAAGATCGCAGCCATTATCTGAAAGTGGGATCGAGTGCGGCTCCTTTGTCGATGGATCCTACGACGACGAATGCTGCCGCCATTTCAGAAGCCTTGCTCTACAACGTCTACGAGACATTGGTGAAAATAGACGAACATGGTCAACTTCGTGGGTTGCTTGCTAAGAGCTATGAGATCAGCGAGGATCGCACCCGCTACCGTTTCGTTCTCAATGACGCTACTTTCACCACCGGTAAAGAGGTGACATCCCACGATGTGATCGCCTCTTTTGAAAGAATTCTCAACGACCCGCATATTTTGCCTGTCCATAAGAAGAAGATGTCAGTGGTCTCATCGATGGAAGCCGAAGATAATAAAACGGTTCTCATCGTGCTCAATCATCCTTCTAATTCCTGGTTCTATGCTCTCAGCCAACCTATGGGGATTATCTTTGATCCCAGTACTTTCGATGATTTGACCGTTCATCCCGTCGGATCTGGACCCTATCGTTTCGATCAGTGGATTAAAGGGGCTTCACTATCGTTGGAAAGGAATGAGCAATATTGGGCGACACCAGTCGATATTGAAGGGGTGACCTTTAAGTATTACAGCGATCCGAATGCTGAAAATACCGCCATGCTCTCTGGCGGATTGGACGTGATGACCAATGTGGTCATTCCTCAAGCGATCGATCAATTCGACTCTGATCGATTCACCATTATCGATGGGGTGACCAATGGGGAAATCGTGATGGGGATGAATCATGACAGTGAGCCTTTGAAAGATCGCAAAGTGCGTCAAGCGATCCTCTATGGCATCGATAAGGTGGCGATGCGCCAAGCAGTATGGGCTGGATATGGTCAACTCATTGGATCGATGGTTCCTCCTACCGATCCGTGGTATGAAGATCTCAACGAGCGCTATCCCTATGATCCCGATAGGGCTCGACGTCTGTTAAAAGAGGCAGGATATGACCGTTTACAGTTGAGAATGAGGGTTCCTACAGTCCCATATGGCCCTTCAGCGGCGGCGTATATGGCGAGTCAATTGCGTTCTATCGGTATCGATTTGATCGTAGACGAATTGGAATTTCCAGCAACATGGGTCAATACCGTCATGAAACGTTCCGATTATGATCTGACGATCATCGCCCATGTAGAACCGAGAGATATGCCTCAATTTGCAGATCCTCAGTATTACTGGCATTACGATAATGAAGATTTTCAGGAGCTTATCGCCCAAGCAGATCGCGGAAATGACTCTGAGCAGATCGATGCCTATCGTCAAGCAGCTCGTATTCTGGCAGATGATGCTGCGGCAGGATTCTTGTGGATTCTCCCTAGAATCGTGGTGACGACTCCGCAGGTGAGCGGAATCCAAACAGATGCTCCTTCGTTGAGTTTCGATCTGACCTCTGTGAGTATGCGATGAAGAATCTACGCTCGCAAGCTCTCATACGTCGTGGTCTATCCTTCCTGCTCTCATTGTGGATCGCGTCTGTGGTTGTCTTTGCCCTAGTGAATCTTTTGCCGGGAGATATGGCTGCGGTGATCCTAGGCTCAAATGCCACTGAAGAATCGATCAATCAATTGCGTGAATTGCTCGGTTTAAATATGCCATGGCCTTATAGATATCTGCGATGGGTCGCCGATATGTGTATGGGGCGTTTCGGAGTTTCGGCTTATACCGGGGAAATTCTAGGTCCGATCATCGCATCTAAATGGATGATTACCGCCTCCTTGGTGAGCGTTGCCATGGTGATGGCTATTCTCATCGCCACCCCTTTGGGGATGGCGTCAGCGATGAGGAGACATCGTCTCGATGGGGTGGTGATCAGTCTTGGAACTCAACTGGGTATGACTGTTCCCGCTTTCCTGGTCGGTATCGCGTTGAGTGTGATCGTCGGGGTGAAATGGCGATGGCTTCCCGCCAATGAATACGTTCCTTTCACACAATCCATTGTGGAGTGGGGTCGGCATATCATCTTGCCTGCTTTGACTCTTGCTCTTGTCCAATCGGCAATTCTCGTCCGCTATATACGGAGTGCTTTTATCGATATTCTCCATCAGGATTACTACAGGACTGCACGAGCGGTGGGATGGCGCAGGTGGCCGGCATTGATCCGTCACGGATTGCGCAATGCCTCTGTTCACATCATCACGATTATCGGACTTCAACTGGCGACCCTTTTCGTGGGAGCGATCGTGATCGAATCGGTCTTCGTCCTTCAAGGATTGGGGCAATATCTACTTCAAGTCGTAGCGATCCGCGATCTTCCTGTGGTGCAATCTATCGTGATGATATTGGTCGCCTTAGTCCTGGCGATCAACTGTGCGGTGGACATGGTAACCCTTCTGCTTGATCCTCGTCTGCGCGTATCGAATGAGCAGGAGGACTAATGAGGAAAATACCGCTTTATCTAGGTTTTTTCATGGTTGGATTCGTTGTTTTGCTCGCCATGATCTCTCTGATATGGACACCTTATGATCCCACCCAGGTCACTCCTGATCGTCTCTTGAATCCCAGCATCTGTCATCTGATGGGAACCGATGGATTTGGACGTGATATCTTCAGCCGAATCTTGGTGGGAGCTCGTAGCTGTCTATTGGTCGGTGTGGTTTCTGTCACTATCGGGGCTTTGGTCGGAGTGCCTACCGGTATTATCGCCGCATTGGTGAAGCGTTCATGGGCTCAGGCCATCATGAGAGCTGCCGATATCATGTACGCTTTTCCAGCGATTCTCTTGGCAATTCTTTTCGCAGCAGCGCGTGGATCGGGTTCGACGTGGACAGCGATGAGTGCGATCGGAATAGCATCCATTCCAGCCTTCATCCGGGTAGCACGCAATGCCACTGTGCAGGTCGTGCGTCAAGACTATATCGCCGCCGCCCGACTCGCCGCCATTCCCGCGTGGACCATTGCGATCAGACATATCGTGCCCAATATCGCCTCGGTCATCTTGGTTCAAGCGTCGGTATCTTTTGGATTAGCGATCTTGGCAGAAGCAGCTTTGAGCTATCTCGGTTTGGGAACACCTGTTACGACACCGACCTGGGGGAGGATGATCTTTGAAGCCCAGCCCTATCTCTATTCCGATCTGGCTTTGGCGATCTGGCCGGGGATTTTTATCGCTATCGCCGTGTTGGGATTCAACGTCTTGGGAGATGGCTTGAGAGAATTGCTCGATCCCACTCTCGATGAGATGGAGTGGTGAGATGAATTCACATCTGCTTGAAGTGGACGATTTGACGATCACCTTTCCGCGATCTTCTACCCCCGCACTCAATAAGGTCTCTTTTAGCTTGGATAAGGGGGAACGTCTGGGGCTAATCGGTGAATCCGGTTCGGGAAAATCATTGACCGCTTTGGCGATTATCGGTTTACTCGCTCGTGAAGCTCGCTGCCAAGGACATATCAGGTGGAAAGGAGACGAACTGATCGGTTTGGATGATCGTTCCTATTCCTCGCTGAGAGGAAGCCATATCTCGATGGTCTTCCAAGAACCGATGACCGCATTGGATCCGACGATGAGTGTTGGACGTCAGGTTGCCGAAGTGGTTCGCCTTCACCAAGGGGCGCCGTTAGGTCAGGCGCGTGAGAGGGTATGTGAGATGCTTACCCAAGTCGGACTCAAAGATCCTCAGCGCATCTGCGATTCCTATATTCATCAGCTCTCGGGTGGACAACGTCAACGCGTCTTGATCGCTATGGCGTTAATCAATTCTCCTGAATTGATTATCTGCGATGAGCCGACCACCGCTTTGGATGTCACTGTTCAAGCCCGTGTTTTACACCGTTTGACTCAAGGTTTACAGCGTACTCAAGCGGCTTTGCTTTTCATCAGTCACGATCTTGCCGTCGTCTCCCACATGTGTGACCATATCGCGGTGATGTATCGCGGATCTATCGTTGAAAGCGGCCCCACCCATGAGATATTGAATAACCCTCAACACGGATATACCGCAGGTTTGATCGCCACCGCCGATTTAGCCAGTTACGAGGCGGGGAGCAGACTTCCCGTCTTGGAAGATTTTTGGACGGGGGAATGAGATGACCATTCGACATCCCTCACCGCCTAGCGGATGTGAACCGATCTATTCCTTAGATCAGGTGACCAAAGTCTATCGCCGTAGGACAGGCGAGCTTAGAGCTGTAGACGGTGCCAGTTTCGATCTCTACCCTCAGCAGCGTTTGGGGATCGTGGGGGAGTCCGGTTCGGGCAAATCGACGCTGATTAAGATGATGGCCGCTCTCATTCGTCCTACATGTGGAACGATTACTTTCGACGGTGATCCTATCGATTCTCGAGATCGCCTCACTCTCTACCACCTGCGCCGCAATGTCCAGATGATCTTTCAAGATCCGCGCAGTTCTCTCGATCCTCGTATGAAGATCAAAGACACGATCTGTGAACCTCTCACTTCACCGATTTGGGAATCGAGATCATACGATCACACCACTCGTCTCAATGAGGTTCTCCGCCAGGTTGGGCTACCTACTGAGGTGGCGGATCGTTATCCTCACCAATTCAGTGGGGGGCAACGCCAACGTATCGCTATCGCTCGAGCGATCGTGGCGAAACCGCAAGTACTGATCGCTGATGAAGCGGTATCGGCTCTCGATGTAAGCGTTAGAGCCCATGTCCTCAACCTCTTAGGCTCCCTCATAGACGAGTATGGATTGACCATGATCTTCGTCAGTCATGATCTATCAGTGATCCGTCACATCTGCGATTCGGTGATGGTTCTCTATCAGGGCAAGATCGTCGAATACGGAACGGTGGAGCAGATCTATAGCGATCCCACTCACCCCTATACCCAACAGCTTTTGCGATCCATTCCCCGTCTTATCCGTTAAAACAGATGGGTCAGATATATATTCATTCCCTAGAATTGGTGATGTGAAGGCTCTTTTGCTTGAAAATATCAGTCCGGAAGCGACGAAAATCCTCACTGAAGCTGGCTATGAGGTGGAGAATCGTCGTGGTGCTCTACGCGAAGACGAATTGATCGATGCTCTTGAAGGAGTCGATCTTCTAGGGATTAGATCGAGAACTCAGATAACTCGACGCGTTTTAGAGAGCAGGGCAGATACCTTACAAGCCATCGGAGCTTTTTGTATCGGTACGAATCAGATCGATTTAGACGCAGCTTCCACATGTGCGGTCGCCTGTTTCAACGCTCCCTATTCCAATACGCGTAGCGTAGTTGAGATGGCGATGGCCGAGATCGTGATCTTGGCTCGTCATCTCACCGATCGTAACGCCCAGGTTCATCAAGGAATCTGGGAGAAAACAGCTGTGGGATCCCACGAAGTCCGCGGACGAACTTTGGGCATCGTCGGCTATGGAAATATCGGTTCCCAACTTTCAATTCTTGCCGAATCTTTCGGTATGAGGGTCTATTTTTACGATGTGGTCGATCGTTTGGCTTTGGGGAATGCTCAGCGCTGTCACAGCCTTGATGAATTGCTTGCCACGGCGGAAACGATCAGCGTCCACGTGGACGGACGTGAGGAAAACTATCATCTGTTCGGAGCGGAAGAATTCGCCAAGATGCGTCACCGTTCCCTCTTTTTGAATCTATGTCGAGGCATGGTGGTCGATGCTGAGGCTTTAGCCGATGCTTTGCATCGAGGACATATCGCAGGGGCTGCTGTGGATGTTTTTGAAAAAGAGCCCACCAATATTCAAGAGAAGATTGTCACACCGCTACAGAATATCCCCAATGTGATTTTGACTCCCCATATTGGCGGTTCCACTCAAGAAGCGCAGGTCGATATCGGACGTTTCGTTGCCCATAAACTCATCGATTATCTCTCGACAGGGGAGACGACGATGAGTGTCAATATGCCAGCTATTCACGTGACGGATCAGCAGGGTAGACGAGTGGTTCACATTCACCGAAATGTGCCAGGCGTTCTTGCCCAACTGAATGCGGTTTTGAGTAAACACGATGCCAATATCGCATTCCAGGCGTTGAATACGGATCGAACTCTCGGCTATGTGGTCACCGATATCACATCGGCTCGTGAAGGATTAGCTGAGGAGCTAAGAGCAATCGACCATACCTTACGTGTCAGAGTCATCTAGATCAGGACGCAGACGCGCGACCAATTCGTCGTGGACTAATCCGTTAGAGGCAATCGCTCCTGGTCCAAACGGTCCATCTTCTCCGTCTAGATTGGTGAAACGGCCTCCTGCTTCTCTCACGATGATCTCGGGGGCAGCCATATCGTGACATGCTAGTTGGGGTTCACACGCCATATCGACAACCCCTTCTGCGACGAGCATATAACTCCAAAAATCGCCGAAGGCTCTCGTTCGTCCGGCATCGCGGAGCAAATCGACAAAACCTTGTCCACGTCCACATTCGATCCATCCGCCGATTGATGAATAGGATAGGAAAGCGTCGGGAATTGTCGGGGTTTTCGAGACGGACATACGGGTTGATTTCAGTAAGGATCGTCCCGTATAGGCTCCGTCGCCCTCACATGCCCACCAGCGTCTGCCCAAGATAGGGGCACTGACCACGCCGACTCTGACTTTTCCGTCCACCATCAAGGCGATTAAGGATGCCCATACGGGAACCCCTCTGATGTAGTTAGCTGTGCCATCGATAGGGTCGATGATCCATTGGCGATCGGAATGTCCGCTGTCGTCAAATTCCTCTCCTTTGATCGCATCGCGGGTGCGAGCTTTAGAAAGGGTATGGCGGATGGATCGCTCTACCGCCTGATCGGCATCACTGACAGCGGTATGGTCAGCTTTTATCGCAACGTGAAGGTCGAGGGCTTTAAAACGCGCCTCGGTGATGGAATCGGCATCGTCTGCAAGGAGATGAGCTAGACGTAAATCGTCGATAAAAGAAGCCATAACCTCAGACTAATCGTTTCGATTTCCATCGCTTTTCAACAACGCGCCGATGATACGGCGAAACGAGTGGAAACGCGCCTGATCTATCCTTCCTTCCTGGAAAGCTTCATCTAGGCTACACGCTGGATCTTCGCTGCTATGACGGCATCCGCGCGGACAGGAATGAATATAGGCGTTCAAATCCTCGAAGGCAGCGAGGACTTCTTCGGGGCTGACATGGCTAAGACCGAAACTGCGCACTCCTGGGGTGTCGATGACCCATCCACTGTGATCGGGCAATTCCAAAGCGACAGCAGAGGTTGAGGTATGGCGTCCCCGTCCAGTAACGGCATTGACCTCTCCGGTATTGCGCTGAGCATCGGGAACAAGGCGGTTAATGAGTGTGGATTTTCCCACTCCAGAATGACCCACCAAGCAGGTCATATGTCCGCTTAAAAGATCGTAGATGGAATCCAAATCGCTGTGGGGGTCGGTAACCACGATGGGAATATCGAGAGGACGATAGAGACGCATCATCTCATCTGGTGATCTCAAATCGGCTTTCGTCAAACAGATCAGCGGACGTATTTTGGCTTCATAGGCTGCTACCAAGATACGGTCGATCATTCCTGGGCGGGGAGGGGGATCGTGAAGGGCTGTGACGATCATCAATTGATCGGCATTGGCTACGACTGGACGTTCACTGG
>JAEZYG010000032.1 GCA_023419175.1 Actinomycetes bacterium | reverse complement strand
CTATCTCCCGCTGGCTCAAAGAAGTCGGCGAAACTGTCGAGGCCGACGAACCCTTACTCGAAGTCAGCACCGACAAAGTCGATACCGAAATCCCCTCACCGGCATCCGGTGTCCTACTCGAAATTCGAGTGGGAGAAGATGAAGTCGCTGCTGTGGGTTCCGTCTTGGGAATCGTTGGAGATCCCAGCTCAGCTCCTGTCGCCTCACCTGCTCCTACCGAACCTGAAGTTCGCGCTGCTCATCAAGAAAATGTGGCTCCCACTCATGCCGCTCCATCTGAAATGGTGCAAGCCCCCGTTCCAGCTCCCAAACCAACCCCTGCCGCCGTTCCTGCTCCTCACGTTGCTCCTCGCGCCTCTCAGCAGGAATCTGGCCCCTATGTCACGCCTTTAGTGCGCAAGATGGCTGCCGATCTTGGTGTCGATCTTTCCACTGTCCAGGGAACAGGTGTAGGCGGACGCATCCGCAAGCAAGATGTCCAAGAAGCTGCCAAGAAGGCATCCCAGCCTGCTCCTAGCACACCTGCTGCTCCTTCGGATGAGAAGCGTCCCGCCGTCCAGATATCTGAAAAACGCGGCACCACCGAGAAACTCAGCCGTATTCGCAAGGTCATCGCCTCTCGCATGGTTGAGTCGCTCGCCACTGCAGCACAATTGACTGCCGCTGTCGAGGTGGATTTGACCGCTATTTCCAAGCTGCGCTCCCAGGTCAAGGACGACTTCCGTAAGCGTGAAGGAACGGGATTGACCTATCTTGCTTTCATCACTACAGCGGTTGTGGAAGCTTTGAAGGCCATGCCCGAGTTCAATGCGTCGATCGATACCGAAGCTGGCACCGTGACCTATCACGATGCTGAAAATATCGGAATCGCCGTCGACACTCCGCGTGGTCTGATCGTCCCGGTGATCGCTCAGGCGGGCGATTTGAATGTCTCTGGTATCGCTAAGAAGATCTCCGATCTTGCCAAACGTGGACGCGATAACGAGCTTTCTCCTGCTGAATTATCTGGGGGAACGTTCACGATCACTAACTATGGCTCTGCCGGCACCCTATTCGATACCCCTGTCATCAACCAGCCCAATGTGGCGATCTTGGGAACGGGTGCTTTGGTGAAACGTCCCGTCGTCATCACCGATTCCTTCGGCAATGACACCATCGCTATCCGCGAGATGATGTACCTCTCCTTGACCTACGATCATCGTCTGATCGATGGAGCGGTTGCTGCCCGATTCCTCTCCACGGTCAAGCAGCGTCTCGAAGAGGGCGACTTCGGCTCCGAATTCGGACTCTGATCTAATTTCTATGGCGGGCGAGGATCACCTCGTCCGCCTTTTTCATCCGCTTATAACAAGAGGGGCTCTCCCGTTAGCACTACGGTGATCGTCAACCTCCTTTTGCACAATAACTCTGCGCGCTTAGCTATCGCTTCTTCTTCTCGCTACGATAGGAGAGCTAGCAGAGCTTAGGCGATAGATATCGAAATCATGACGGAGAGAATCGATGGCAAAAAGCGAAAGGGCTAAACAACTCGCAGCTCAGCAGAAAGCTGAAGCCAAAGCGATACGGGAAGCTAAACGCAATTCGGATAACCCGCGCGATTGGTCTACCTTCCGTCAGATCAAAGAAACCTACAAGATCACCCGAGAATACGATCCTAAGATCGGCTGGATGCTGGCAGGTGTATTCGCAGCATCCCTCATCGTCTGTCTCGTTATCTTCCTCATTCTCAATCGCGGTCATGTGATGGGATGGGTATGGGGCATCCTCTTTGGTATTTTGATCGGAATTACCTGTTCCCTCCTTCTGCTGACCAACCGCACCAAACGCGCCACCTATATGCGCTATGAAGGACAGCCTGGCGCTGGCGAAGTGGCGTTGACGATGCTGAATAAGAAGAAGTGGAGCTATACCTCGGCGATCGCTTTTACACGCCAGATGGATACCATCCATCGGGTCGTAGGACCTGCAGGTGTGATCCTTATCGCTGATGGTAACCCCTCACGTCTCAAGCAGACCTTGACAAGCGAGAAGCGCAAGCATGAACAACTCCTCTACGATGTACCAGTTCACGTCGTCCAGCTCGGCTCTGACGAAGGTCAGGTCAAATTACAGGATCTAGCGAAATATATTGAAAAATTGCCCAAAGCTGCCGACAAATTACAGGTTGACGAGATGCGCTCTCGTCTCCAGGCTTTGGATACCATGCGCCAGCGCGTCCCCCTTCCCAAAGGCCCCATGCCTCAAGCTAAGGGATCTCGTCGCATGATGCGAGGCCGCTGATCGGTGGTAGCCAATCTCGTCAACGCTGAACGCCTGACGAAAAGCTATGGAACGCGTATCCTGCTCGATGATGTTTCTTTGGGGATCGCGTCTGGAGAAACCATCGGGATTGTCGGGCGTAACGGCGATGGAAAGACCACTCTGCTCTCCCTCTTAACTGGGCAGATCGCACCTGATAGCGGCAAGGTTACCCATAGCTCAACGCTCAATCTTGGCATTCTTCCTCAAGTCGATCATGCCGATGAATCTTTAACTATCCGCGATATCATCTGTAATTCTCAACCCGATCACACGTGGGCATCCGATTCCTATGCTCGCTCGATTGTCCAGCGTTTTCTAGCCGATCTGGATATCGATGCTCCCTCCACGATGCTCTCAGGCGGTCAATTGCGGCGTGCTCATCTGGTGCGCCTTTTGATTAACCCTTTCGATTTGATCGTTTTGGATGAGCCAACCAACCATCTCGACGTCGAGGCGGTCAGCTATCTGGCTGAAGCTCTAGGCGATCTGCAGCGTCGTAAGATCTCCATCCTCACTGTCAGCCATGACCGATGGTTTCTCGATGCGATCTGTCATCAGATATGGGAAGTCCATGATGGAACTGTCGATTCCTACGAGGGAGGATATGCCGCTTATACCTTGGCAAAAGCCGAGCGGGCACGTATCGCAGCTGCCAATGAAGCGAGACGACAAAATCTTATTCGCAAGGAACTGGCATGGCTACGCCGTGGCGCTCCCGCCCGTACCTCCAAACCTAAATTCCGTATCGAGGCAGCGAATGCTTTAATCGCCGATATTCCCGATCTTCGAGACTCGGTGGAACTTCAACGTTTTTCCATGACTCGTCTGGGTAAAGATGTCATCGACATGATGAATCTTTCCTTCTCCTATCCTCAGTGCTCACCTCTCTTTCACCATGTCGACTGGTCAATTGGCCCAGGAGATCGTATCGGTCTGATCGGAGTGAACGGATCTGGAAAATCCACCCTCTTCAAACTTTTCACCTCTGATCTTTCCCCTACTGAAGGGAAAATCAAGATCGGCACGAGCGTCCGCATGGCCTATCTGAGTCAATATGTGGACGAATTGGACGAAGACGATCGCGTGCTCAGCAGCGTCAACCGTCTGAAACAAGCGACTCGTTTAGCGACAGGACGTGAAGCCAGCGCTGCCTCTCTGCTGGAAGATTTCGGTTTCAAAGGGGATTTATTGGTCACACAGATCAAAGATCTCTCTGGTGGAGAGCGCAGACGTTTACAACTTCTTCGTCTCCTCATGGAAGAACCCAATGTCCTACTTTTGGACGAACCCACGAACGATCTCGATATCGAGATGCTACAAGTCCTGGAGGACTATCTCGATTCCTGGCCGGGGACCCTCATCGTCTCCAGCCACGATCGCTATTTCCTCGAACGGGTAACCGATGTTCAATATGCCATCACTGACGATGGTCATTGGAGTCTCCTCCCCCAAGGAATTGACCAATATCTCGATCACAGACGCCAACAGCGTCGAGACGAATCGTTATCACCTTCAACAGAATCGAAACGACCCAGCGATGCTGCAGCTTTACGTCAGATAAAAAAGCTACTCGCTAAACTCGAAAATCAAATCGCAAAATACGATCAGCGTATCGCTATTCTCCATGCAGATATGGCAGAATCAGCAACTGATTACGAACGCTTGAACGATCTTCACTCCCAGTTGACAGACCTCACTGCTCAACGAGACGAGGCTGAAGAACAATGGTTATCTCTTGCAGAATCCTACGATTTCTAACGCCCATCCCACGGACGATCTGCTAGAAATCTCAACGGTCACGATAGACTGAAACGTGTTCGTTATGATCTGCACACGAGCAGATCTGTTCTGGCTGAGAAAGGGACGCCATGTTTCGTGAACCGGATGAATTGCTCGCCTATTTACGTAATGAAAATATCGATAATGTCGATGTACGCTTCTGCGATCTTCCGGGCATGATGCAGCATTTCACCGTCCCTGCCCGGGAATTCAACGAATCGATCTTTGAAGACGGTCTTGCCTTTGACGGTTCATCTGTGACAGGGTTTCAAAAGATCAACGAATCCGATATGGCTTTATTGCCCGATGTGACCACTGCCTATTTCGATCCTTTCCGCAATGCAAAGACGTTGATCGTTAACTTCTTCGTCCATGATCCCCTCACGAAGGAACCCTATAGCCGAGATCCACGAAATATCGCACGTAAAGCTGAAAATTATCTCGCTTCAACCGGAATTGGAGATACCGCCTATATCGCTCCAGAAGCGGAGTTCTATATTTTCGATGATGTGCGCTACGAATCCAATGCTCATACTTCTTTCTATGCAGTGGACGCTGAATCGGCGGCATGGAATTCGGCTCGTCGGGAAGAACGTGGAAATCTAGGTTATAAGGTCAAGCTCAAAGGCGGTTATTTCCCTGTCTCCCCTTCGGATCACTACTGTGATCTGCGCGATGAAATCGTTGCCCTATGCGAAGATTCCGGGCTTGTCATCGAACGAGCTCACCATGAAGTAGGTGCCGCTGGACAAGCCGAGATCAACTGGCGTTTCGATACCTTATTGCGCAGCGCAGACAATATGATGAAATTCAAATATTTGGCGAAAAACGCTGCCTATGAAAACGGAAAATCGGTGACTTTCATGCCGAAACCCGTCTTTGGAGATAACGGGTCGGGAATGCACGTCCACGCCTCTATCTGGAATGAAGGCAAGCCACTGTTCTATGACGAGAATGGATATGCTCAGCTATCGGATATCGCACGGTGGTATATCGGTGGGCTTCTCGCCCATGCTCCCGCCTTATTGGCTTTCACCAATCCAACCGCTAACAGCTATCACCGTCTTGTTCCCGGTTTTGAAGCCCCAGTCAATCTGGTCTATTCGGCGAGAAATCGTTCGGCATGTATCCGTATCCCGATCACGGGCTCCAATCCCAAAGCGAAGAGAGTGGAATTCCGCTGTCCCGATCCTTCGTCGAATCCCTATTTGGCTTTCTCGGCTATTCTTCTGGCGGGTCTTGATGGTATTCAAAATCGTATTGAGCCTCCCGCTCCTATCGATAAAGATCTTTATGAATTAGCTCCAGAGGATCATGATCAGATCGCCCAGGTTCCCGGTTCTCTCAGTGAGGTCTTGGACGCTTTGGAAGCCGATCAGGATTTCCTCTTGGAAGGCGATGTCTTTACCGATGATCTTATCGAGACCTGGATCGAGTTGAAACGAGAGGAAATCGATGCTTTGAGGCAACGTCCTCACCCCTACGAATACGATCTGTACTACCAGATTTAATGCGGAAAAGGTCGGTATTACCGGCCTTTTCTCATCTGCTCTTTCCTATGCGGATAGGTGATCTGAGCGATCTGTCCATAATCGAGACCGCTCTCGTTCCAATCGACATCGCGATGAGAACGATGTTCTAAGACAGCTTTGAAGATGCGATATGCATCAGCATGGGCGACGATGATGATCCTATCCTGCACCGATTTTTCCAGCAGAGATGCGAAACGGACGAGACGCCGATAGACATCGGCTACCGACTCTCCCCCTCCCCAGGCGATATCTGCGATATCTGCGCCCTCAGGAACCTGCTGTTCACATAGGGCATCGACTGGAGTACCTTCCAAAGATCCGAAGGATTGTTCGCGTAAGAGAGGATTGAGATAGATCGGCATAGAGAGCTGTTCAGCGATAATCTGGGCTGTCTGTCGAGCTCTCAATGCATCTGAGGCGTAAAGCGTATCGACCTTTCCCATACGCGAACACAGACGAGCAGCATGACGGGCGTGGACGATTCCTTCATCGGTCAAGGCTGAGTTAAGTGACTGTCCAGGGACTTTCTTCTCATAGTTCACCTGTGATTGTCCGTGACGCACCCAGATAATCTGCACCCCCATAGCTTAGTCAACCAAGGTCAATATGAGACAATGAAGATGTTTTATCCATGCGATTTAAGAGGTGAGAATGATCGATTCTCGATATCTGATAATCGGCGGAAGTCGCTCAGGAAAATCGTTCTTCGCAGAATCTCTCATAGCCGATTATGACCAGGTGGATTATCTGGCTACCTCAGAGTCTCGTCTTGACGATCCTGAATGGCAACAGCGAATCGCTCTCCATCGTGAACGCCGTCCGTCCACGTGGACGACTATTGAAACGATTGATCTAAATGAACCGATTCGTGCCGCCACCTCTCGTCCACTGATGATCGATTGTCTCACCATCTGGCTCACTCGCCATATGGATCGTGCTGGTATCTGGACAAATCAGCCCGCAGCCGATCTCACTCTGCAGGCTTCTTTTGATTCTCTTGTCGATTCCATCGCCCACGCCACACGCCCCTTGATCATCGTCACCAATGAGGTGGGACAAGGAATCGTTCCCGCAGATCCAGGGACACGTCGTTTCCGTGACGAGATGGGAACGATCAATCGGCGTGTCGCCGCTGTGGTCGACCAGGTCTATCTCATCACCGCTGGCATTCCTTTAAGGTTGAAATGATCCCCCTTCCTCTCCTCGTTGCTACGGGTTGTTTTAGCCGCATTCCAGTGCGGTGGAATGATGATATTGACCGTTCTCTCGCCGCCCGCGCATTGAGCGCTTTCCCTCTTCTGGGCGCTCTTATCGGTTTTGTTGTCGGTGGTATCGGGTGGGGTATCGGATATCTCACCTCTCCCCTTCTCAGTGCTGCCATCATCATCGCTCTCGTCCAATTTCTTATTGGTGGAACTCATCTTGACGGATTGGCAGATACTGCAGATGCCTGGGCCTCTATAGCCTCTATGAAAGATGGACGGGATCGCGCCCGTAGTTTGGAGATCATGCATCAAGCAGATATCGGTCCGATGGGTGTGATCGCTATCGTCATCGCTCTCATCGTTCAATGGAGCGCTTTGGCCTCCCTTCCCCCCATCTGGCAGTGGGTGGCGATCTGCTATACGCTCGCCTTTTCTCGACTGACGACCGTGTGGGCTTCTCACCGTTCCATTCCTCCGGCTCGCAGTCACGGATTTGGCGCTCTGTTCGCCTCATGCACATCGACGATGCGAGCAGGATGTGTCACCATCTTTACCTGCGCACTTTTTCTCATTATTGGATCGATCTGTCTTCCCGAATATAGAGGCTATCTGTGCGCTCTTCTCGCCGGCTCTATCGTCGTTATCGTCTTATCCCATCTGTGGCTTCGCCGTCTTATACAGCGTCTCGGAGGGGTCAGTGGAGATATCTTCGGTGCCCTCATTGAAGGGTCTGGGATCTTCTTTACGATCCTTTTCGTTCTATGCTGCCCCTTCCACCTATGACTTTCCTAGAGTGGGAGCATCATCGCTCTTATTGGAGTAGCGATCTACTTTACGAAGAGAGATCTAATCGATCAGCAATAAACGCGCCAGACGGGCAGACAAACCCAAACGGGCACGATAAAAAGTAAATGGGACGCCCTCACCAAAACCACCGGTGAGGGTTTCCCTCAGACCTGCATCATACCACCCCACCTCACCCACAACCGAAAGGAGAAACACCATGAACAAACTCAAAACCGCATGGAAGAAAAACCATATATCGTTCCCCATCGTGATCCTCGCTAACCTCGCCTGTCTTTTCTTCGACATCAAGCCCTACATGCGCACCATCCACCACATCGTTATCGGACTCGGTGTACTCACATGGGCGCTCTCCGACCACCTAGACACCAACACCACAGAACACCAGGAGGACTAGAACCTATGTCAAACGCATTCGAAGTAGAAAAAGCCGCCCGCGCTAAACAAGAAGCGGAACAACACCTTAAAGAGATGATCTTCGCCGCCTTCGACGGAGGCATGCCCACCACCGTCGTGTTATTTCACTTGTTCTAGATCATAAATGCTCTACGAATCGCTATCTGCGGATAGAAATATAGAAATAACGTTCACAGATATGCTCTTTCGTTCTATTCATATTTTTCTAGGAGTCGAAGCAGACCTAGGAAAGCGATCTCGATAGTCTGTCTTCGTGTATGACTGCGTGATCGTTGGTGCTGGTATAGCCGGTTTGACTGCTGGACGCCTCCTTACAGAGCGTGGACATCGCGTCGTCATCTGCGAAGCTCGTGAACGTATCGGTGGACGAGTTGAGACCATTACTATCGATGGTTGCCTGATCGAAACAGCCGGTCAATGGATCGCCCCGTCTCACGAGTACATGTTGAATTTGGCATCGGAAGCTGGAGTCGATCTGATCTCCCCTTCTGAAGGGGATCTACTCATTCGTTTGGGTGAACGCACCATTCGAGTTCGTCAAAATGACGAGGGCGACCACATCCTCACGCCTTTCGAAATTTCAGATCTCGGTCAAGGAGTTTTGCGCTATCGGCGTCTTGCCCACAAGATCGCATCCGATCCTGAATGGACATCTCAACATTCCTCCTGGCTTTCACAACCCCTTCAACGATGGGTCAGTGCAAATCTTCGTACACCGGGTGGACAGCGTGAATTCATATCGATGATCTGCCTGTCCATGAATCGTCCGATAGAGACGATCACCGTCGATCAAGCGATAGCACATACGGGTTCTCATCTCGATTTAGAATCTCTCTATGCTGCTTCTGGCGCTTTACAGCAGCGCCGTGTAGACGGTGGGATGAGTCGTCTATGCGATTATCTCGCTCATGCAATCGGATACAATTCGATCCGTTTATCAATGCCGGTCAGCTCATGTGTAGAAGATAAGGATCGCGTTCTCATAACCGGATCGAATGAATCGATATCAGCTCGTTACGCTCTCATCACCATTCCGATTTGGATGTCTACCCAACTCGACTATTCTCCCGCCTTGCCATCGTGGAGAGTTGAAAGCGCTCAAGCGGTCTCTCCAGGATCGGTGATTAAATCTTTCGCCATCTACGATTCGCCCTGGTGGAAAGATCACGGGCTGAGCGGACAGATGAGTGCCGATTGCGCAGATGTTCACGTCACCTTCGACTGTTCACACAGTGGACGGGGAATCATCATGGGATTTTTTGAAGGCGATTCAGCCGATCAAGCCGCTCGATTGGATAAGAGCGGACGCGATCGCCTCTTCACCGATGCTCTCGCAGATATTTTCGGAGACGAGGTCTACCAGCCACATCGTTATATCGACCGCATCTGGGCTGAAGAACCCTATTCCCGAGGTTCTCACGGCGCTCATTTCTCTCCAGGGATCTGGACGCACCATGGACAACGCCTCTCCCAACCGCATGGACGTATCCATTTTGCTGGAGCAGAATATGCCTCTCGTTTCAATGGCTATCTTGAAGGAGCAGTCACAAGCGCCCAAGAGCAAGCCGAGATCATCGCCAATCTCATCGAGGCTAGATAACGCATTGGCTATGGTGTATTCCACGCGCTTGATCGCGCACCCCATAGGCGAGATCGGTCATTGCCTCTCGTGCTTCTCTCTCGCTTGACGCACCTTCGACGGCGATGGCAAGTGCGACATGAGGACCCTCTTTGAGCCATATCAGACCAACCTGTCTAGCATTCCACCGCCGATCCTGTTCGTGGAGCGACCCATAGGAATAGCTAGCCGGCAGATATTCCATGCCCCATGCTTGAGAACGCGGATCATTCATTGCAGAGAGCAAATCAATTGATTCGTAATAGTTGCATCCCAATCCCGCCATGAAGCGAGTTTGATCGTCCAATCTCCACATGATTTCTTTGGCATTAGCTAATGTGCGTTCCTCGAGATAGTCCAAGGAGGTAGTGAAATCTCCATAACGGTGAAGGGCATCGGTGATCTTTTCTTCTGCTTGATGGGGATCGCCAAGATATTCCCACATCGCCTGGGTTGCAGCCTGAGAAGAATGGGTGATAGCGCGATTGAAAAGATATCGGGTATCAGCAGGGGCACGCGATTCATCATCTTTCAAAGCCGCCGCGATGGGCAATGCGATGGTCTCATAAGCTGGCATCGCTTCGATACCACCCGTCCACGGCTCCTGGGATGCCTGATAGGGATCGGCAAGTTGAAAGATGGCGATCCCACTTGTTACTGAATAGCGCTTATCGACTTTCTCAATTAACTCTGTAAGGGAAGGTTGATCTGGTGACGGTTGAAGCTGATGCGTGGGCATGAGTATCGGTCTGCTTGTCGAAGCGCTGGTCTCGATAGGTGCAGGAGGATTGCCAATATTGGGACGGGTTGCCCCATAGGTGATCGCAGCGATAAGGATGAGACATCCAGCGAGCACGATCACAGCTATGGGAGTTGTCCATGTAGACCAAAACCGTCTGACCGCTTCATGCCCATTTCTAGGTCGATCTATCGAATCAGCTTTCATCCCCACCTTCCTTCTTCCTTTGAGACTATCCGATACAGCCTAACTCTCCTCCCAGAACAGACGGTTGACGACTCGTTGAGCGCGTCTCGCTGTTTTCGTCCATCTCTCTAAAAGAGTCGAGGCATTGCGTTCCTGATATCCTAAAAGCATCGCTACACAAGCGGTTTCTCTCGGATCGATCGGGAGTAAATCACCTGGACGAGATCTGACCAACATCGTCGAATTGCGCAACTGCGTCGCCATAGTCCAAGCTTCGCTTAAAAGCTCAGCATCGCTATCGCTCATAAGATGGTTGAGGCGAGCTGCCTCGATTGCCTCTATGGTGGAATTCACACGCAAATCCTCATAGAGATGGGCGTAGCGCAATTGTAAAAGCTGAACCGTCCATTCGATATCGGAAAGTCCTCCTGGACCTAATTTGACGTTGAGATGAGCCGTACGTTTCGTCGTTCTTTCTTTTTCCATACGAGCTTTAAGACGACGGATTTCCCAGATATGATCCTTGGCCAATCCCTGCTCGGGATAGCGACGAAAATCGATCTCTTGAAGAAATTTAGAGGTGATTTCTCGATCTCCTGCCCCGTGGCTAGCGCGTATGAGCGCTTGAGATTCCCATATATCGGACCACCTTCGATAGTAGGACAAACAACTCGCCACGGTGCGCACCAAAGGGCCGTTCTTCCCGTCTGGACGCAATCCGCTATCGATGATGAGTGTCGATTCAGATGCCGAACTTTTCAGCATAGACATAGCTAGAGAGGCGATCTGGGTCGCATACTGTATCGCCTGGTCATCGGCATCATCGTCCACGATAAAAATCGCATCGGCATCTGAGGCATATCCCATCTCTCCTCCACCCCATCTCCCCATGGCGATAAGACCGAGAGGGACGGAAGGACAATCGTGCCTATCGCGATATTTGCTGTCAACGACTGCGCGAGCACATCTAAGAGCAGTATCGATCGTTGCTGAGGAAAGATCGGACAAGGCATGTCCGATCTGGTGAACAGAACAGTTATCCAATACATCAGATGCAGCGATACGGAATAATTCTTTGCGCCGCAGACGGTGAATCGATGTCATCGCCTCATGTGGATCTTCATAGCGGGCAACGATTTTCCCCATAGCTTCGTCGAGATCGGCGCGGGAGCGAAGCGATCCTTCCTCCCCTGAGAGCATCTGCATAGCTGATGGATCTTTGCTCAGCAGATCGAAGATATAGCGGCTTGCCGACAGCAAACGCGCCAAACGCTTCGCAAGCCAACCTTCATCTCGTAAAGCTCTCATATACCAGTTAGTTCCCCCCATCACATCTGAAAGTCTGCGGAAATTGAGCAGACCGAGATCGGGATGGGGACCTTGGCTGAGCCAACTCAACATCGCTGGCATAAGCTGACGTTGAATCTGACTTGTGCGAGTTAAACCCGTTGTCAAAGCCTCGATATGACGTAGAGCTGACAGCGGATCGCTAAATCCTAAAGCTTTGAGACGATCTTGAGCTGCCTGGCTACTCAACGTTATCTGCTCTGAGGGAAGATGGGAGACCGCATCGAGCAAAGGAGAGTAGAAGATGCGCTGTTGAAGGCGTCTTACATCGTGACGGACTCGCTTCCACCGCTGCGATAATTCATCGCTGCTCATCCTCATTTGGCGTGCAAGCCTTCGCATATCTGCACTGTGAGACGGCATCAGATGGGTTCTTCTCAAGCGCCATAGTTGCTGTCTGTGTTCTATCAGACGTAAGAATCGGTAGGACTGATCGAGATCATGAGCGTCTTGACGTCCGATATAACCATAGGCTGTCAGATTTTGGAGCGCATCCAATGTAGCTGGAGTGCGCAAATTCTCATCAACCCGTCCATGGACAAGCTGAAGCAGTTGGACACTAAATTCCACATCGCGCAATCCCCCTGCGCCCAATTTGATCTCACGATTAGCGTTACGAGCGGGGATAGAATCGATCACTCTTTGTCTCATCGCTTGAGTTTCGGACATGAAATGATCTTGTCCGCCTACTTTCCACACCAGAGGAGAGATCATCTCGATGAACTGTCTAGCGAGATCGAGATCTCCAGCCATCGGACGCGCTTTCAAAAGAGCCTGAAATTCCCAATTCGATGCCCATTTGGTGTAGTAGCTGCGATAGGAATTCAGCGTTCGCACCAACGCTCCGGCTTTCCCATCTGGACGCAAAGCGGCATCGACAGACCAGATAGTTCCCGAAGAGGAATGATCTGAGCAGATGTGCGAGCTGAACCGAGCCAGGGCCTCTGCGACTGCTATCGCCTGGTCGGAATCGAGGGATTCATCTGCTGGTTCAGCCACATAGAGAACATCGATATCGGAAAGATAGTTGACCTCTCGTGCCCCGCATTTGCCCATTGCGATGACGCTGAAACGCACCTTGTCGCTATCAGCGATATGGCCGCGAGCGATCTGGACGGCAACTTCCATGACGATATCGGCTAGATCGCTCAATTCTCGGCAGATCTCATGGACGATATCTGCTGGTTCCTCACAGGTCAGATCGCGCAAAGCGATCCTCATGAGCTGACGTCTATTGGCACGGCGTAAACGATCTGCTACTGCTATATCCGTAATCGGAGACGAAAGATCACATCCGACATCATCTGCGATAGCAGCGTAGATATCGTCGCGTAAATAGCTTTCTTGACGTTCACGCACGATCTCGCTGTCATGTGGATATAAGCGAAGATAATCGTTAAAAGCCCTTGAAGATCCCATAATGCAGCAAAAATTTATCCACCACTGCTCATCGCTGAGAATCCGCTCGATCAAGACAGGATCGCTTTCATCTATGACCGCCACACCATGAAGGGCGAGATCGGGATCAGGTTGGCAAGCGATCTGCTCTATCCATGTATCAAGTGGATGATCGAGATGGGCATCGGCGATCCTTGTCACCATCTCGGCGCAGCGTTTGGCATCACAGAATCCATATCGAGCCATCTGTCCCGGCAGGCTCATTGCTCGCTGGTTCATCGTCTACGTCCGAGAGGTAGATAGGATGCCACATCGTTGGCATGAGCGCCTGAAACAAAGATCGTAGGGTCATCTCCCCACGAGATGATTCCAGCGCATAATTCGATAAATGTTTGAGCTGTGATCTCAACGACATTGCCCGGCGTTCCTCTTCTATGGACGGGAGCCGCCTGGCAGGCAGCCAATTGGATGGCAGCATAGGGAGGGATACGCACCTCAATGGATCGTCCGCCGTGACGATATTCAAGAATCGCCGCATAGTAGCGGCATAGTGCTGCTGTGAGTCCTTTGGGGATTATCCGCTCACTATCGTGATAGTCAACGACGAGCAAAGTCGCCACATCGGTCAGCTGATCGCTCAATGCTTGCCCTCGGCACCGCTTTACCGTCTGAGCTAAGGCAAACGGCAGCGATGACTGACTTAGGTCAAGATATTTTCGTATAGAGGCAAGCCAATCGTGATCGTCCCATGTCTCGATGGCGCTAAGGATCTGGTCGCATAGATCGTTGGCGATCCGCTCATAGGCAGGCATATTCTTTCCTAGAGTCGTGGCAGCAAAGTGCGCAGTTCAAAGGGAGTTACCTGTTTGCGATAAGTATCGAATTCAGCTCGTTTATTGCGCAAGAAATACTCAAAGACGCTCTCTCCAAGGGTCTCGGCTACCAATTCAGATGATTCCATAGCGGCAACGGCATTATCGAGATTACGCGGTAGGGGTTGATAGCCCATCAGACGTCGTTCTCGCTCGCTCAACGTCCAGATATCGTCATGGGATTCCTCGATCAACGCCATCTCCTTCTCAATCCCGTCAAGTCCAGCATTGAGCAATAAAGCAAAAACTAAATAGGGATTGCATGCCGCGTCAGCTGCACGATATTCCACTCTTGCCGAGGAGGATTTTTCCGGTTTAAACAGGGGAACGCGGACGAGAGCTGAGCGGTTGTTACGCCCCCATGAGACATAGCTGGGCGCTTCTCCTCCCCACGCCAAACGTTTATAGGAATTGATCCACTGATTGGTCACAGCAGTGATCTCTGGGGCATGGAAAAGAAGTCCAGCGATGAAATATTTAGCTATTTTCGATAGACGCAATTCATCGGTCGCGTCATAGAAAACGTTGCGATCCCCTTCAAAAAGACTCAGATGGGTATGCATTCCCGAGCCCGGTTGATCGGTGAAAGGTTTCGGCATGAAAGAGGCAGTGATTCCATGCGTGACCGCCATCTCTTTGAGGACCACTTTGAGCGTTTGAATATGTTCGGCCATCGTCAAAGCGTCGGCATAACGCAAGTCGATTTCATGCTGTCCTGCACCAGATTCATGATGGGAAAATTCCACGCTAATTCCCATCTTTTCCAATACTGAGATCGCAGAGCTTCTAAAGTCAGTGCCCTCGTCCATAGTGGTGTGATCGAAATAGCCTCCATTATCCAAAGGCGTTGGCTCGCGTCCAGATTCGATAGGGTTGCGCAAAAGATAGAATTCGATCTCGGGATGCACATAATAACTAAATCCCATATCAGCGGCTTTTTTCATCGCTTTTTTCAAGACGTAACGTCCATCGGCAAAAGCGGGAGAACCGTCTGGCATCGCGATATCGCAAAAGAGTCGTGCTGTGGGTGATTTCGCTCTCCACGGCAGAATTTGGAAGGTGGAAGGGTCTGGAAGAGCCACCATATCGTCTTCATAGATACGGGCGTATCCTTCGATGGCAGATCCATCGAATCCCACACCTTCGCTGAACGCTCCTTCCAGCTCAGCTGGAGAGATCGCTACCGATTTGAGAAATCCTAAGACATCGGTAAACCACAGGCGGATAAACTGCACGTCATTTTCTTCTACGCGACGTAAGACGCTTTCGATATGGCGATCCATGGCTTTAGTTTGCCATCTATCATCCCTCTCACCCCATATCGTCTCGTGTCTTTCGGCGATAATCGTGAAAGAGATCTCCCTGGTCTTGCTGAAAGCTCTAGAATTGACATCGTGTCTACAGCGATGAAACCCTATCCGATCTCTCCGATGCGTCCTGTCCCCCCATCTATCGTCAAACCTGACTATGTAGGTGTGATGGAAGCTGAACACTATGACGGCTCTCATATTCAATCACCGGAGATCGTGGAGGCCATGCGTCATGCTGGACGAATCGCTGCTGATGCCATCTTGGTCACCGCAGCCGAGATTAAAGCTGGTGTCACCACCGACCATCTGGACAAGATCGCTCACGAATATCTGTGCGACATGAAGGCATATCCTGCCTGTTTGAACTATCGGGGTTTCCCTAAAAGCATCTGCACCTCTGTCAATGAGGTTATCTGCCACGGCATTCCCGATGCCCGTCCCCTTGAGGATGGGGATTTATTGAAGATTGATATCACCGCCTATATCGACGGCGTCCACGGGGATAACTGCGCGACCTACTATGTCGGCGATGTCGATGATCAATCCCGTCTACTCAGCGAGCGTACGCGTGAAGCAATGAATCGCGCGATCAAAGCCGTGAAGCCTGGGCGTCCAATTTCTGTTATCGGACGAGTCATCGAATCCTATGCCAAACGTTTCGGCTATGGGGTGGTGCGGGAATATACCGGACATGGTGTCCACACAGCTTTCCACTCTGGTCTTGTGATCTTGCACTATGACGAGCCTCGTCTGTCTACCCGTATGGAACCGGGAATGACTTTCACCATTGAGCCGATGCTCACCCTCGGCGATCCCTCAACTCAGCAGTGGGATGATGGATGGACGGTATTGACTCGCGATCTGTCGCGCTGTGCTCAGTTTGAGCAGACTTTAGTAGTTACCGAAAGCGGAGCTGAGATTCTCACCTTGCCCTCATCTGGCGAACCCATCGTAGGAGGGGATCCGTCCGCGATCGATCTATCCGATATTCCCACCGCGTGAGGTGCATATGACTCCTGTGATCGCTCCTTACGGTTCTTGGAAATCTGAGCTGGGTTTCGATGATCTGATATCGGCAACCACCTTTATCACTGAGGTTAAATGCAGCGGACAGGCGGCATATTGGCTCCAATCAGATCCGGTCAATGAGGGTCGTACGGCGATCATGCGCTATCTGGACGGACAGATCTGTCAGCTCACCGATTCGTCATCCAATGTGCGCTCTCGTCTTCACGAATACGGTGGTGGAGCCTATGACGTAGCCGATGGGTGGATCATCTGGGTGAACGATGTGAGCGCCGACGTATGGGTACGCACGCCTCAAGGACAAACCTATCCTCTCACCAATAGCGATACGACGATACGATATGGAGATTTTTCTCTCTGCCCTGCTCGCCGATGCGCTCTCGCTCTCGCAGAGGATCACAGCGGCGATTCCATTCGTACCACTATCGTCGCTTTTAACCTAGATATGCAGCGCTCTCAACCATTCACCGTGGTGGAAGGAGCTGATTTCTACGCTCATCCCACTATGGACGAACAGGGACATATCGCCTGGATCGAATGGGATATTCCCCATATGCCGTGGGATAACTCGCGTCTCTATCGAGCACAGATCGATGGGAATATGCGCTGTGAAAAGATCATGCTGGTCGATGGGATCACCTCAGATGATCTGGACGCTATCAGCGTCCAATCCCCCCAATGGGTGGACGGCTCGCTGATATATACCAGTGATCGCGATGGTTATTATCAGATTTATCGCCACGATGAGGAGGGGATCACTCCTCTCTCATCGACTCAAACCGATCTCGATCATCCGATTTTCCTTCTCGGCCATTACACGGTTGCAGCATCTTCTGATCGCATCCTATGCGCTCAATCTCGCGATGGTTTGATGGACATTGTCTCTATCGGCTATGACCAGACATGTGACGTTCTCGCCGAATGCTCCTATGTCGATTCTGTGGCGATCGGCGATGGCTCCCTCTATGCGATTGCGGATCGTTGCGATGAGGGACGGCAGATCATTTGCTTCGATACGGACGGCCATAGCGAGGTGATATTCCGCTGCGATATGCCGATTGATCCCTCTCTTATCTCACGTCCTATCAACCTGACCCATGAGGGATCGCATGGATCTATTCAGGCTTGGTATTACCCACCTCATAATCCTTATTATCAAGCGCCTGAAGGGCAACGTCCTCCTTTGATCGTATTAGCTCATGGAGGCCCGACCTTTGCAGCCTCGCCAGCTTTGCAGATCAAACATCAATGGTGGACAAGCCGCGGATATGCCGTTGTCGATGTCAACTATTCAGGCTCAACAGGTTTTGGACGAGCGTGGCGTAACCGTCTGCACCATATGTGGGGAATCGCCGATGTCGATGACTGTATATCGATGACCACCTACCTTATCGATAACGAGATGGTAGATCCTGATCGTGTCGTCATCATGGGATCTTCAGCAGGTGGATATACCGCTTTACGTTGCCTTATTTCATCGTCTCTTTTCGCAGCCGCTATCAGCGAATACGGTGTGAGCGATCTTGAGGCTCTATTTACGGGGCATAAATTTGAATCTCACTATCCGATCTCTTTGGTGGGGAATTATCCGGAAGATATTGCTCGCTATCGCTCCCTCTCCCCTATCCATAATCTTGAGGATTTCGATCGTCCGCTCTTAATCCTTCAGGGACGAGACGATCCCATCGTCGCCTGCGAACAGTCCATCTGTCTTGCTGAGGCTGTCCGGGCAAAGGGATCTCCTGTCGCTTTGATCGTCTACGATTCAGAAGGCCATGGATTTTCTGGATCATATGCGCGCTGTGATTCCATGCGTGCCAAGATAAGTTTCCTCTCTCAGATCTTGTCCATATCCTGCCCAGACGATATCGATGCCTTAGCGATAGATAATCTTGAATCTGAATAGGGAGATGCTCTCATCTATACGGTGGGATCGCTCAAGATATCCCTATCTTCTATAACGCGATGAGATTCATCTCATCGCGTTTAATGTTATTCACCTTTCTCACCTACTGTATCGATCCTAACAAGGGAATACTGTCATATAAGATATTTTTTCTTAGTTGTATATACGTTGGGGAGAGAGATCGTTCCTCCTCCCCAACGTTAATTCAGTGTGACGATATATCGTCATCATCATCAATAAAAGTCAAATTCGACCTATAGTCGATCTCTCCGAGACGGACTTTCGTAAAAAAGTCCATTTTTGAATCGATATAGATAAGCATATTACGCAATAGATCGATTTTATCTTCTACAATTTTTCGCTGTTCTTGCAAGACGATTTTTCGTTGAGGAATACTGCTTTCACCTTGCAAACACAATTCCATATAGTGACGCATCTGATCGATCCCCATGCCATAATCGCGCAGGCAACGCAGATCTTTCAGCCAGGCAATGTCTCACTCGTCGAAGACCCGATAGTTATTTTCATCGCGTTTCACTCGAGGAAGAAGACCAATTTTACAGTAATAGCGGACTGTATCGATAGCTATTTCGCTGGCTTCTGCGGCTCCCTTGGTTGAGTACAACATGATGATTCTCTCTTAGCTTCTATTTTGGCGTTGGCAACGAGATCTTTAAAGAAGTCCACAGTGCCCGTGGCTTCATGGTTGAAGAAAAGCGAAGATTCAGAATCGAGGGTTGCGATCTCAGTCATATCGTCTTCGCTGAGTACAAAATCATCGATAGAGAACCCTACGAACGAGAGCAAAGAGGTATAAAACTAGCTACCCGCCATGTACTATAGGTGTAACACACGAGGAGGGCTGATGAGTACTTTTTCCATTCGTCTATCAGACGAAGAACGCCAGCTAGCAACAACCTATGCCCATATGCACGCTATCTCGCTTGGAGAAGCATTCAAACGCGCTCTTTTTGAACGTATCGATGATGAATATGATGTGCGGATCGGACGTGAGGCATACGAAGAATACATCTCAGCTGGATCACCTAGCAGACCTATCGACGACCTTTGGGAAGAATGTGGCTTGTGAACTGGACGGTTGAAACAACGCCACGATTCGATAAAGAATTTTCTAAACTCGACAAAGCTACACAGCGAATGATCCAACACTGGATCATCAAAAATCTCCACCACTGCACTGATCCGAAGCAGAAAGGAAAAGCATTAACCGCTGATCTATCTGGTCTTTGGCGTTACAGAATCGGAGATTATCGACTCATCTGCACACTCCAAAACGAAAAACTTATCATCCTCGCATTAAGCATCGGTCACCGTCGCTCCATCTACCGATCCCACCTGCAATAAACACCGAGACGAGAATCGAACATTATGCCACTCTTTAGATGGGCACTAGGTTGTTACCTATCTGCCTGTTCTCGTTAAGAACAAAACTACTTATTTAAGGCATCGAGATGGTCAAAAAATTCGTGTAGTTCACTACCGATATGTAACCAAGGATCACGGTAAAGATCGTCTGCAAGACAGCATTATCCAATACCGGATAGGCCTCGACTGTCGTGGGATTCGACAAAGCTCCACCGATACCGAGCAATAGACCAGCAGCCGGCAAGATAGCGATCGGCAGCATGAATGATTTGCCGATTTTTTGAGCGACTTTAAATCCTGCACCAGAGGGTAATGCTTTCCGCGTGGGGGCAGAGCTATCAGAAGTCAAAGACACGTCATACTCCGTTGTAGAAGATGTGCAGGTCTTGCCTTCGACAGTCACAATCCCGCCCGCTGGATCAGCGCTAACACAGAGCGAGGATCGGACTCAACAGATTTGGCATCATGACTTCGCTACGATCTTCTCCCACGAACGAGGTCGTCTATATCGCCTTCCACGCCTTATCGCAAAGCGAGCATATCCTAGTAATTGCCATTCAGTAGAGAGGCCTATACAGCGACAAGACATTGCTCATCTCATCATCGCCTTCAGATCATCAAGCTCTCGATAGTGAATTCCCGTGTACTGCATAGCGATGAGATCTTCTGGATGGCGCACGCACAGGTAGATGACGATGAGGAAAACCCATTCCAAAGGCTTCATCACTATCCACACGATATCGGCTAGCCATCGTGTCGTAATCCTTTTAGCCAAATTGAAACCGTAATGATCGTAGACGTGACGAATCATACGGTGGATACGAGGTAGACGATCAGAGATGACTTGTTCGAATGCATTGGCTACCAATAATTGACGATTCACCACGATTGGGTGACCATGACGAATTCCTCCACGAATCGGCTTCACCAATTGCGCATGTCCACCTGCTGCCACCGTACACAGATAATGCTCATCGTAGAAGACATTTGGCGGCGAGCTTTGTTGAGAGAACGTCCATCCGCTCGTATCGATAAAGGCTTTGATTAAGGCATGTGGTCCTTGACCTAGGAGTATCAATACCGCGTAAGCCACGCCCAGCAGTGGCAATGCTATGGCTAAAGAGAGGAAGGGCCAGTTTTTCGCCTGGATGACATATCGGTTGAGGCGGGCAAGGATCGAATTTTCCTCAACTGTTATACATCGATCTGGATCCACAGTATATGTCCGCACAGCGATAGCAATCGTTCGTGCCACCATCAGCACGAAGACGATACCTGGAATCAACAGATAAAGATCTGTAGGATCTTGGTAATCAAAGATTTGTATCGTCCACAATGCAATGTAGATAGTGGCGATATAGAGTACTCCGATAGCGAGAACTGGTATGAGTGGCGGTAATTGAGTGGGCGGTTTTATCCATAAGGAATAAAAAGCCAGAAGTGAGAGGATAGCGAGAAGGAAAAACCATATATATCCATTGGGATCGATCGGCGAATGCCGTTGAGAATTCACTAATTGTTCTTGCCAGCCTGCTGAAAAGATAACCTCTTTAGCAAAGACGAGATAAAGAATTTGGCACAGGGTCAGGAAAATAAGTACCCAGGTATCATATCCAGGTCGATAAGACTGCGCAGAAAGCCATCGTAAGCTTCGCACACATAGAACGAACTGATATGCCAGCAGGATTAACGGATAAATGCATAATAGAGAAAATGCGCTAAGGGCGAGTGGGCCAAGAATGAGTACAGCGGCGATATCTTCTCCGCTCATGGCCTCCCCTCCCCCGTCCGAGGAGAGGGATGAGAATATAGAGAACATAGCGATACCCAAACCCACAGCAAATGAACATAACAACTGAAATATATACGGGTGCCTTTTCGCATATCTCACCATGACTCATACCTCCATCGAGATCAAAAGTAATTCTATGCTCTCTTGACGCGATCGCACCGTTCACACGTGCATTCACCTGTTCCTTACACGAGCGCACCATTGCAATAAGACCAAACGCCACATAGTCCACTTATCGATACCCAGCAAGAGACAATACGAGAATCCCACATCACATATCACAAGCAGATGTCTATCTACAGATCCCATCCAAAGACCCTAAGACACATCGGCGCTGTTAGAGCTATCAAGGTACTCTCGCCATCACATCTACCCCCTCAGCATATATCTCACTAGGAAATATATAGAGAAGGTCGGCGAGAGGGTGTTTGTTTTACAATAGATGAGACGCAGGACATGCAGACACTGATATTTATCAGCTAGCACACGTAGATATCATTAAAATATATAGAATTCTTCCTGCAAGCGGATAGAATACTAAGACAATAAGCCTATTCCCAATAAATATACAAAACTGTTAAATAATCATAAACAATATAAGCTATCCTCCCTCTCTTTAGGATTCAACCCATAGAGCAGGGAGGATAGACATTATGTTTAAGTAAACTATTTATCTCTTTTCACTAGTTCATCTTTTTAACTTTCTAGCAGTAAAGGCTATCCCCAATCCGCTCAACAGAGCTAGTAGATAACCGTATTGGCCAGGAGCTCCAGTCTTGGGCAATCCAGGAGTAACAGATGCAGAGGCACTCTTGGAATTATCTTTTCTGCTCTGGTCTTGAGAGGTGGCATTACCGTTGGTTTCAGTGGCAGAGTTAGCGTCTGCACCATTGCTCACAGTGCCGTTGGTATTATCACTTGGCTTATGCGATTCCTCTCCAGAAGGAGCAGGCGCTGTCTTTTCCTTCAAGCCTTGCTCAGCTTTTTCAAGAGCTTTCAGCGCATCATCCACATCAACCTGAGTCGCATCATCCTTAGTCAACACATCTTCTGCCTTCTTCACAGCATCTTCCAAGGCAGCCTTCGTCTCATCGGTATAGCCACTCAAATCCTTCTCTTTAAGCTCATCAACCTTCTGCTTCAACGCATTCGTATTGGGCTTTTGAGGATCCACGGGATCTTTCTTCTTCAACTCGTCGATGATTGCGTTGAGGTCAGCCGCTGCCTGCTTAACCTCATCTTGAGTCACACCTTCTTTTTCACGAAGTGCTTTAGCTTTATCAACACCTTGTTCAAAGACCGTTTTACTCTCATCGGTCAGACTATCTTTATCGATACCCTCAGCACGTTTCAATGCCTCGTCCAAGACGGTGAAATCTACGGTGCTACCGGCAGACGTCTTGAGAAAATCCTCAACCGCCTTATTCAGCTTATCTGCCGCTTCTACAACGTTTTCTTGTGTGGAATCATCAGATTCAGCGACCTTCTTCGCATTCTCAAGCGCCGTCTTCAAATCCTCAGGCACTTCTTTGCCTTCATTATTCTTCAGCGCATCTTCTGCCTTCGTAATCGCCTCATTCAAAGCCGTCTTATCCACAGAAGAAGCAGGCGGTGTCTTTTCTTTCAATCCTCGCTCAGCGTCTTCAAGAGCTTTCAAGGCATCATCCACATCAACCTGAGTCGCATCATCCTTAGTCAACACATCTTCTGCCTTCTTCACAGCATCTTCCAAGGCAGCCTTCGTCTCATCGGTATAGCCACTCAAATCCTTCTGCTTAAGCTCACCAACCTTCTGCTTCAACGCATCCGTATTGGGCTTTTCTTTGAGCCCATCGATAGCCTTTTGAAGATCGGTCACAGCCTGGTCAACATCGTCTTGGCTAGCGTTGAGATTCTCAATCAGCTTCTTGCCTTCATCGATCAGTCCTCGGAGCTTCTCCACTCCTTCATCTTGGTAATTACCGTCGGCAAGCTTCTTCTCGGCTTCAGCAATTTTATCTTTGAGATCTTTGGTCTTGGCTCGTTTCTGCAACTTACCCATCGCATCAATCAGCTCGTCAGCTTTAGCTTTGAACCGTGCCGTATTCTCTTCATCATTTGACGTTGTTGTATCGGCGATAAGCGCTAAGTTCTCATCGTAAAGCCTGAAAAACGGCTCATAACTCTCGGGCGTGTATTGCTGACGGCTCAACTCATCAAGCTTCGTGCGCTCGTCCCCGTTGACACCCATATCATGGTGAACTTTCTTGATAGCGTCTTCGTTATAGACTTTGGTGACACGCATCTTAACTTTTTTGTATGACGCCATAAGCTCTTCGTACATATTGTCAATCTCTACTTGACTGACATCGCGATCGTTATACACAGCAACGGCTCTGTTATAGGTCTCCATAAACTGTGGATGGGTATCAGAGGTCCATAGTTCAGGATTATTCGTCAGCGTCCCCTCAAAAGCTCGCAATTGCTGCCCAAAACCATTATCTCGGTTGGCGACACCTTCCAATTGCCCCACAGCTTCTTGGAGTTCATCTGCAATGCGAGTTAGATCTTCTTCTGTCTTATCGGGATCATCGATTGCTTCTTTAGCTTTTTCTAAGACGGGTTTATAGATTTTCCAGGTCTTAGGTTTGTAATCACGCAACCCCTCTTCATCGGTTAAAGGAGCACCTAGTAGCACTGCAGCCAGACCCATGCGATCAATCGCGCTTTGCTCGAGCTTCTCAAGCAATGCCTTAAAGCGATCATTCAGATCTTTAACTTCCGAAGATCCCTTTTTGTCCTTTTCAAGAATTTTATTGCCTTCATCTACAAGCGTTTTGTACTCGTTACGATAGAGCGTTGGATAGTAGGGAATCGGATATGGATCGTTAGGATCTTCAGTGGTATAGGTTGTATCCGCTACATACCTTTTCAGCTTTTCGATATCGGCTTGATTGGCCTCTGTCTCTACT
>JAEZYG010000078.1 GCA_023419175.1 Actinomycetes bacterium | reverse complement strand
CGCTCGGCCGCTTTCAAGGCGGCTGCACTAGTCCACTATGCGATCTCGCCCATGGCTTCCCTTATCGTATCGCACGCAGGCAAAAAGTGGGAACAGATGCCACACTTAAGATATGTATGCGATCATTCTGGACGATTTTGGTGGCCCTGAGAAGATGCGCTGGGCTCTTGCCCCAACCCCTGAACCAGAGGAAGGTCAGGTGCGCATCAAAGTGCGTGCCGCTGGTCTAAACCGAGCCGATTTGCTTCAGCGTCAAGGTTACTACCCTCCCCCTCCTGGAGAATCGACAACTATGGGTCTTGAGGTCTCGGGCATCATCGACGCTATCGGGCCGAATGTAGATGGATGGCAGCGCGGTGACGAGGTTGTCGCCTTGCTTGCTGGCGGGGGATACGCCGAATATGTGGTAGTTCCCGCTGGTCAGGTCATACGTCCGCCTGCAAATGTCGATCTGGTCAGCGCAGCCGGTTTGATGGAGGTAGCTGCCACCGTCGTCAGCAATATGGATCACGTCCATCTATCTGCTGGTGAGAGCATTCTCATTCACGGTGGGGCTGGGGGGATCGGCTCATTCGCCATTCAATATGCCAAGGCATTGGGATGCCGTGTCCTGGCGACCTGCTCGGCAGGAAAGATGGACTACGTGCGTTCCTTAGGCGCCGATGAGGTGATCGACTATCGCAGCGACTGGGTCGAGCAGGTGCGCTCATCCACATCTGGGGTGGACGTGATTCTTGACATCATCGGGGCGAAATATCTATCCGATAACGTCAAGGCTTTGGGTTATGACGGACGTATCGTCATCATCGGTATGCAGAAAGGAACGAAGGGCGAACTCAATATCGCTGCTTTGCTCAATAAACGCGGCACGATCACAGCGACGAGTTTGCGCGGACGAGATCATGCCGACAAAGCGCGTATCACTCAGCGCGTTGCAAAGATCGTGTGGCCGATGATTGAGCAAGGCACAATTCAGCTCGCCAAAGAACAGCGTTTTGACATTCGTGAGGTGTCTCAAGCTCACGAATTGATGGCTTCAGGCGATCTGGTGGGCAAGATCATCTTGACTATCCCGGAAGCATAGTTATTCATCACATTTCCTCAGAGGCGATGCTACTCTTCCCCAAAGAATGAAGATTATTTTCCTTTAGGCATAATTTTCAGTTATCCTGAAGGGGTGTCTAAGGTTTTAACGTCTCTTCCTGTTGGAGAAAAAGTCGGCATCGCCTTCTCGGGAGGCCTCGATACCTCCGTAGCGGTGGCATGGATGCGCGAGAACGGCGCGATTCCATGCACCTATACCGCCAATATCGGTCAATATGACGAACCCGATATCGATTCGGTTCCTGGACGCGCCACCCAATACGGCGCCGAGATCTCCCGCATGGTGGACTGTCGAGATTCCCTTGTTGAACAGGGATTACTCGCCTTACAGTGCGGAGCTTTTCACATCAAGACCGCTGGAAAGCCCTATTTCAATACCACCCCCATCGGACGAGCTGTCACCGGCACCATGCTCGTTCAGGCGATGGCTCAAGACGGGGTTCAAATCTGGGGAGACGGCTCAACATTCAAAGGCAATGACATCGAGCGTTTCTACCGTTACGGCCTGATGGCAAATCCCAACCTACGCATCTATAAACCTTGGCTAGACGAGAAATTCGTCGACGAACTCGGCGGCCGTCAGCAGATGAGTGAATGGTTGAGCGCCCACAATCTCCCCTATCGCGATTCAGCCGAGAAGGCATATTCCACGGATGCGAATATCTGGGGAGCCACCCACGAGGCTAAAACCCTTGAGCATCTCGATGTCTCCTTGGAGACCGTCGAGCCGATCATGGGCGTAAAATTCTGGGATCCGTCCGTGGATATCCCCACGGAGACGGTCTCGATCACCTTCGAGCACGGATACCCTGTCGCTATCAACGGAGAGGAATTCGCCTCTCGCGTGGACTTGGTCATGCGCGCTAACGCTATCGGTGGACGTCACGGCTTGGGTATGAGCGACCAAATCGAGAATCGCATCATCGAGGCGAAATCGCGTGGCATCTACGAAGCGCCTGGCATGGCATTGCTACATATCGCCTACGAGCGACTTCTCGCCGCCATTCACAATGAAGACACCTTGACCAACTATCAAAACGAGGGATTGCGTCTGGGACGCCTGCTCTACCAAGGACGCTGGTTTGACCCTCAAGCGATGATGATCCGCGAAGCTCTCATGCGCTGGGTGGCCTCGGTGGTAAGCGGAACGGTCACCCTCAAATTACGTCGCGGAGATGATTACACGATCCTCAATACTGAAGGATCCAATTTCAGCTACCGTCCAGAGCGGTTGAGCATGGAGCGCGTGGACGATGCCGCATTCGGGCCTTTGGATCGCATCGGACAGTTGACGATGCGCAATCTGGATATCAGCGATTCTCGAGCCAAACTGGAACAATATGTCGCCCAAGGACAGCTCGAATCGGGACAGACCGACAAACTCATCGGACAGCTGGAAATCGGACGTTATAGTTCCATTCCAGAAGCACGCCCGACAAGCGATTCCGAAGCTTGGCTGGATAGAGCCGCAATGGACTTCGGCGTGGACTAAAACCTCAGCGCTCCAGATGGCTACATCCCCATCTGGAGCGCTAGCGTGATGCCATGGACAGTGAACAGATATTAGCCTGCTGGCTAGAAAAGGCTTCACGAGCCGTCTTCTTCACCGGAGCTGGGGTGTCCACCGAATCCGGTATTCCCGATTTTCGCTCGGCGGCAGGTCTCTATGCCACCTGCCAGGACAGTCCGTGGCCGCCAGAATATCTGCTCAGTCACGACTGTCTTGTCGAACATCCCGATGCTTTTTTCTCCTTTCATCGCTCCCATCTCATCCACCCTGACGCCAGACCAAATCCAGCTCATCTAGCTGCAGCTCTCTTGGAAAAAACAGGGCACATCAGCGCGGTGGTAACTCAAAATATCGACAGCTTGCACCAGATGGCAGGTTCACAACGCGTCTACGAATTACATGGATCCACCCAGCGCAATTACTGCATGGGTTCATCACGCCACCATATCGATCTGGACGAGATTCCCGATGAACCACTGATTCCGATCTGCCCTCAGTGTTCATCGATTGTGCGTCCAGATGTTGTCCTCTACGGCGAAGCTCTCGATGACGGTGTGACCCACGAGGCGATTTCAGCGATTGACAACGCCGATCTTTTAATCGTGGCGGGAACGTCTCTCAACGTCTATCCAGCAGCGGGAATGGTCAATTTCTATCGCGGACGCCATATGGCGCTTATCAATTTGGACGCCACGCCCTTCGACTCCCAAGCCGATCTGATCATTCGACGTCCTGTCGGCGAAGTCATGGAGAAGGTCATAGACTATCTCAATATTCGCCAATAAAGAAATTATCTCATTATCGCAGACATGGCTTAACGTCAAGATTTATGTTTAGATTAGCATTATAAATCTCTTCCACATCTCAGCGACGAGGGAGGAAATATGACATCGGCACCATCAACCGTACCCGCATGTATCACCCATTCATCTGTCTTTCTTGATCCCTCTGTTGAAAGCGATAGCACAACACGCAACGATGAGCGCACACGTTCTCTCTGCGCTTATCTACACTCCCTATGCGAAAATTGCCCCCTCCTCTCCTCCTGTCTACACCGCGCCGTCGTCGATTTCGAGATTTCCGGATACTGCGCAGCCACCACGGCGTCTCAGAGAAGGATTATCCGAGAAAAATTGGGATATCACCTTGCCAAAGAGAATTTTGATAGCTATGTGGACACCCCAAGCGGCACAAGAGTCAACCACGAGACGATCGTCCAACTACGTCAGCAATATCCCAAAGCGACCTTAAACGAATTGGCCACCCAAGCGGGATGTTCCCTTTCAACGATCAAACGCCACATGAGACGAATGCGCAGTGCGAAGAAGATTCATACGCAAACTCGTCCCACTCCCCCAAGCGTTGAAGAGGTAATGGAGACCTATCACACCCTTTATGGGAAACGTGTTGACCTCAAGAAAGCCGCTTAAAAACGCTTATCTGATCGCACCATTGTCGAGCTGATTCATAATCGCTATTGGTGTATCCATCTGGAATTGATGGAGCGATTCCGTCCGCTCTGGGATAGCTTCCAAGAAAGACGACATCTTTACAAATTCTTTTCAAACCGATAAGCGATTGAGCTAGACGGGCGTCTGCGATATGTCCTTCAGCATCGATACTGAAACAGTAGTGACCCAAGGTCGTCTTGGTAGGACGCGATTCAATACGGCACAGATTCACCCCGTGGACGGCAAGTTGGGACAAGATATCGAGCAAAGCTCCCGAACGATCTTGACGTAAATAGGCGACAAACGTGGTCTTATCACAGCCGGTAGGTTCGACCACGCTATCGCTATTGGTGACCTCAACGAAACGGGTCTGGGCGACAGCGCTGTCATTGATCTGCCTAGCGAGGGGAACAAGCCCGTAGAGTTCGGCGGCGATAGGTGCTGCAATCGCGGCATCATAGGTGGAATTTTTCGCCACTTCAGCGGCACCGGCAGCGGTTGATCCCTTCTCGACGATGGAGACATGGGGTAGATGATCGCTCAACCATCCGCGAACCTGAGCGATGGCATGAGGGTGGGAGATGACGCTGTGAATCTGATCGATCGAGGTACCTGGGCGCACGAGCAGATCAAAGCTGACCGGTATCACCACTTCAGCCATGATTCTTAACGGACTGGCAGGCAAAGCCAGATAATCCAATGTGGCGCTCACTCCCCCTTCCACGGAATTCTCGATCGGAACGACTGCCGATTTCACTTCACCTATGCGCACTGCATCAAGAGCGCGTTGCACCGTCGCATACGGACATATCTGCGTATCTTCCGAACGAGTCGTAAGCAAAGCGATCAACGCTTGATGGGTGAAGGTGCCCTCTGGACCAAAAAAACCGCGCACGGGATCAACATTACCTGCTCAACTTTGAGGAAAGAGGATCTTTATCCCACACCGCCTCTCCCCTGAGATCTCCCTGGTATTGCTGACTTTCTTTTCTCCCAAGTGACATAATGAACCCATGCATCACGAACCTGAAAAGCCCTATGACGAATATACGGCTGACACCTCGCCGATTCCTCAATGGCCTGGTTATGGTGATCTTCCACAGGGATATCAAAGCTATTCACCTCCCACACCGATGTATCAGCAGATGCAGCCCTATCACAATGGCTATTCGGCGCCAACGCCTTCTCGGCGAGATAGCAAAGCCTCTTCTTCTCTCTCGACATTGCATATCATCCTCTTCTTGGGAGCAGCATGTCTTACCACGTTGGTTATCGCCGATCAAAGCTATTCGTTATCCGCATTCGGAACGCTGATCGCTTTAATCATCAACTGGACTGGCATCATCGTCTTAAGCTGGATATTGAGTGGACGCCGTTTGCCAGATATCTCCAAAGACAAACGCTTACCCGGCACGGATAACTAATCTGTCATTCCATAACGTGAATGGGGATTGTGCCGATGACTTCAAAAGAAAATTCGGATCCTTTCCCCATGAGATCCCCGTCCGCTTCCCAAGGGACTGGCTCATCTATCTTGAGCGTAATCTTGCGTCCTTGTCTGTAATCGATCACATGGGGACGGCGAATCCTGGAGATGATCGCAGCGCATAACCTCATCCAACCCGATGGGGATTGAGGAAGAGCGAAGGCGACATCGAGTAGACCATCGTCCATCTTGGCGCGCGGAAAAAGAGGAACGCCCATAAGCTTGGGCATATTGCCCACCATCATCACCACTGCACGGATAGTTTCCCATGTGCCGTCATCTATGGCGATGGAAATCTTAATCGGACGGAATTTCTGACGGGCATCGTAGAATCCGGCGATATAGGCTGCCGGTCCGATCACTCCTTTGAGATTCTCACAGGTCGCCTCCATGACAGCAGCGTCAAAACCGATCCCCGCTATTCCGAGATAGACGGTAGAAAAATGTCCATCGACTTCTACTTTCACTTTGTCGCATAGACGTTGACGGGATGAAAAAGCCACCTGGATGCTCTGAGCGAAATCGAGGGGGATACCCAGATTTCTAGCGATGATATTGCCTGTCCCCATAGGGATAATACCCATCGCTATCCCCTCAGGGCATGCTTGGGCGACTGCACGGACAGTCCCATCCCCTCCGGCAGCGATGAAAAGAGAAGCCTGCCGAGTCGAGACGAGCTGAGCCATATCCATATCGCTGTGAGTGGCTATGAATTCCACGTCATATCCATGTGAGCGCGCAACGCGGCGAATCAATGAGGTGAAACGTTCGATATTGCCCACTTTGCCGGGATGGTAGATCACGGTTGCGTCCACGATCCCTCCTTCACTCTTCCTAGTCCTATCCTCCCAGCTCAGATGTCTTTGCGCAGCTTATCGCCATATCTCGCTTGTCCATGTCGAGGCTATCTTCTCTCGGCGGTAGGATGATGCCATGATTGACCCGAAGATTCTGCGCACCAATCCCGATCTTCTCCGCCGTTCTCAGAAGAAACGGCAAGCTCCTGTCGAATGGGTCGATGAGGCCTTAGCTGCGGACGAGGCTCGTCGCTGCGCCATCAGCGATTTCGAGTCCACTCGAGCCGAACAAAAGAATTTAGGCTCCCAAGTCGCAAGGGCTCAAGGAGATGAGAAGACCGCTCTCTTGGCGCGCACCAAGGAGCTTTCCGCTCGCGTCAAGCAACTTCAGCATGAGGCGGACGAGGCTTCACTTCGTTTCGATGAGGCGATGAAACGCTTCGGCAATATCGTGATCGACGACGTCCCTGAAGGCGGAGAGGACGACCTTTATATTCTCGAGACAGTCGGTGAAATTCGCGATTTTGAAGCGGAAGGATTCACCCCGCGCGACCATCTGGAAATCGGGGAGATCATTGGGGCAATCGATATGGAGCGCGGGGCAAAGGTCTCTGGCTCGCGTTTCTATTTCCTCACCGGACCGGGCGCCCAGCTGGAATTCGCCCTCATGCAACATGCTTTGTCGTGCGCAACGAAGTGGGGTTTTAAGCCGATGATCGCTCCCGCTCTGGTCAAGCCTGAAGCGATGGACGGCACCGGCTTTTTAGGTCAGGCGGCAGACGATGTCTACCATCTAGAACGCGACGATATGTATCTGGTAGGGACTGCCGAAGTGCCTTTGGCCGCCTACCATTCTGGGGAGATCATCGATTCTTCCCAACTTCCACTGCACTATGCCGGATTCAGTTCAGCTTATCGCCGAGAAGCAGGATCCTATGGGAAGGATACGCGCGGTATCTTCCGTGTCCACTGGTTCGACAAATTTGAGATGTTCGTCTACTGCTCTCCTGAGGAGGCGGAAGCCGAACATGAGCGTCTGCTCTCCTATGAGAAGGAATTCATCGCTTCTTTGGGTATCCCCTTCCAGGTTTTGGACGTGGCGAGTGGCGATCTCGGTTTGAGCGCTGCCCGCAAATATGACTGCTATGGATGGGTGCCGAGCCAAAATCGCTATCGCGAGATCACCTCGACATCGAATTGCACTGAATTCCAGGCGCGTCGTCTGGGCATTCGTATGAGAGATGCTGATGGTGTGCGTCCGCTGGCAACATTGAACGGTACACTGTGCGCGATGACTCGTATCATCGTCTGCATTCTAGAAAATTTCCAAAACGCGGATGGCTCTGTCACGATCCCTGAGGTCTTGCGACCTTATATGGGGGGTCTAGAGCGCTTTAGTCCAGTTCAGCGCTAAGCGTATCTTGACGGGAGAGAATGATAATTCTCCCCCGTTATCGTCATCGGGTAACGATACGCCGAGAAATGAATTGTTCCTTGGCATAGGTGCCGATTGCGCGGGTATTCCATCCATCTGTGACCATAGCTACCCCTCCACCAAGGAGGGGGATACGCTTGGCGATCAATCCGATGGCTTGTTTCCCACCGCTAGACGTGAAGAGAGCGGTGAGAACTCGCTGGGCAATGATGAGCTCAAGGCTGGGATCAGCAATGGGAGCTGTCGCCAAGACGAGAGGAGTTCCCGGAAGCTTACCCGAACAGACGAGATCGTCTACGATTTTCTTCCCGAGCAAGGTGGCGACGATGGCATGTCGGGTGCGCGGATCGTTGAGATCATATCCGCGTAGATGGGCAATACTTGCGCTCAGACGGGCATGGAGAATCGCGAGAGCCCCCATATTGGCCGGGATTCCGAGAATAGCTGTGGCGATCCCTCCAACATTGGTCATCAACCCTTGAGCTCCAGCGGTGACGATATGGGATGTGATGAGCGAATCGATAGCCGCTTCCACGTCTCCCTTTTCTTCCATAGAGTCGGCAGCGACCTGTTTCGCTCCAAGAAGTGGGCCTAATCCGTCAATAGAAGCGCCGATGATAGATCGCAATATCCGTGCCGCAGACGAAGGGCCTTCGGCAGGAGCAAAGGCGATGATCGACTGTCCTATCTGGCTGGGAGTCATATTCTCCTCCAATCTGTTGTCTCCACGCTATCGCAGCGGACAAGAGTCCACCGATTTTGTGACGATCTTCTTTGCAGATCTCATTTCGGCGACAATGGTGGAGTGGATTCTTCAGACATCGGTATCGATTTCGGCGATAGCTCTTTGTGGCCTGCAGACGATCTAGTGGCTATCAGCAGCGAAATATATCCATCTATGACGCTCGATGCTTACCGTCAAGGTCTTTTCCCGATGCCGATAGATCATTGGACGAAAACTGAAGCGATCGGCTGGTTTTCCCCTTGCCAAAGGGGAATTTTACCCTGTGATTCCTTTCCCAGACGTCGCAGTTTACGCAAGATGGCTCGACGCTATATCACCACGGTCGATATCGATTTTGAGCAGGTGATCGACCGCTGTGCCGATCCGTCTCGTGAGGGGCATTGGATTGACGGACGGATTCGTGCTGTCTATGGGGATTTACACGATCAATCAATCGCTCACAGTATTGAGGTCTGGGATGAAAAGAACCGTCTGGTAGGAGGCCTCTACGGTGTGCTTATCGGCTCTTTCTTCGCTGGAGAATCGATGTTCCACGATCCTGTCTATGGACGCGATGCTTCTAAGGTCGCCCTGTGGAGACTCGTTGATGAATTGAGTTCAACATCTGAAAAACCCCTTCTCGATATCCAGTGGACGACCGATCACCTGGTCTCTTTAGGAGCTGTGGCAATTCCTCGTCCACGTTATTTAGAGATGCTCGGCGATGCGCTCTGTAGCCGATCTACTCCTTGGAATTTTGAAAGACGCATCATGTCATCAGATCCTCAGATCACTCAGAACAATCAAGAGGAGAGCAAGTTTTCCACAGGCTTGTCCACATGTGGGGAAAACTACAGCAGTGTAATTACACAGATGTAAGTTACCCACAGCTGTGGATAACTATGTGGATTTCTGATGATGGGGAGGTTCCAAATAGAGGGAGTGCTCAGAATGTTGCAAGATATTGGTCACCAAAGCCGCCACGTGCTCATCTGGCTGGCTGTAATAGATCGTCGTTCCCTCGCGACGCCATGAGACCAATTTATGAACGCGCAATTTTGCCAGATGCTGAGAGGTTGCAGGCATTGAACGCCCTAGCTGATCGGCGATTTCAGTCACCGTGAGCTCTCGTCCGTCCAAAAGCAAGAGAATCGACAGACGAGTGCGATCCGCAAGAACTCTCAAAACCGCAGCAGCATGTTCGAGCTCATGGCTAGCAGGGATATCTTCTGATCTAGTCATCACCTCTATAGATAGCACGAATATGGCGACAGGAAGGCGTAACGCGCCCGTACAGATGCGCAAATCCAGTGAACGCAAGACCGATCGTCCCCATGACGATGGGGAGGGCAATCAGGCTATATGACGACAGAAAGCCCGCTAGGGGATAGCAGACCAGCCAACAGGCGTGTTGAGCGGAAAATTGAGCGGCAAAAACAGCCGGCATATCCTGCGATCTCACATGGGAACGGATCAGCTGTCCCACCGGAATTTCTACGGCTGACCAGCCGATACCGATCACATACCATAGGAAAGCGAGGGCAAGATAACATGGCATTGCCTCCATATACCCCACAGTGATAGCGATTCCCAGACAACAAAGGCTCAAGAGGAAAGCGGCGATCATCATGATCTTTCGCGTTTCGACCCGTTGAATTATCCCTTTGATCGCACACGCCATCGTCATCGACCCACATCCATTGATCGCCAAGATGAGGGTCAGGGAATGGGAGGATAGGTGTAGATGGTCGCGTACGATCACCACGCTGGCGACTAAGACGATGCTGACGACTGCTGCGACGGCCATATTGAGTAACATCACCATACGCAATGCCGGTACGGATACCATGATCCGTATCCCCCTCACCGAACGCGACCACAGCGAGCCTTCCTTCTCCATTCTTTTTGCTTGCGGGATAGGTGTGAATGAGGTGAGAATCGCACCTAGACAGCACGCAAGAGAGGTTGCATAGAAAAGATCACGTGACTCCATGAGGACGAGCAATGCTCCAGCGATGACGGGAGAGACGATCTGTTCGAGATCGGAGGCGAGACGGGTTAATCCTAAACCCGCTGTATAGTCGTCACGATCGGTGACGATATCGGGAATTACCGATTGGAAGGTTGGCGTATATGTTGCCGAGGCCGCCTGAAGGACAAAGACGAGAAGATAGATCTGCCAGATTTCGCTAACAAAGGGCAAGACAAAGGCGATTCCTGCACGGACTAGATGGGCTGCCATCATGATTCGTCTGCGACTCATCGACTGACAGATGGCTTGAGCTAGTGGAGCTACCAGCACATAGGCGACCATTTTGATTGCCAAGGATGTCCCCAAGACGATACCTGCGCGCTCTGCAGCGATGTCATATGCCATCAGAGCAAGGGCTAAGGTGGCAAGACCCGTCCCGATCAAGGTAACCACTTGAGCTATATAAAGTCGGCGGAACTTCCCATTGCGTAGAACTGCCAGCATGGAATTAGCCTTCCATTACTTAAGCCATTGCGCAAGTACTTATATAAATTTTTCCGCTCACAGTTGATCCTGGCATCGATTTCACATCAGTAGATCACTGATGTTCAGCGGACTCGTCCGAAGGCAAAACGACGGTAAATTTAGCTCCGGCTCCTGGCTGATTTTCGGCGCTGACCTGTCCGCCATGGGCATTGATCGTATGGGAGACAATCGACAATCCCAAGCCCGTCCCAGGAGTGTTACGCGCCTTATTGGAACGGTAGAAACGATCAAAAATCTTAGGGAGATCTTCCTCAGCGATACCAGGACCTTCATCCCAGATAGTCAACTGTCCACCATCTAAACGGACATAGATCGTCCCATGACGAGGGGAGAATTTCACCGCATTATCGAGCAGATTGGTCACAGCCCTTTCCAAAGCCGCTGCATCTCCTACCATCGACCATGGATGGGCGATCACATCGAAATACAAACTCGGGCCACGTCTACGAGCCCTCTCAACAGCATTGTTGACCACATTGACAAAATCGAGAGGTTCACGAATGATCGCCGCTTTATCGTCACGCGATAACTGCACCAAATCGCCCACCAGCGAGGAGAATTCCCCTAGCTGAGCGGCAACATCAGACAAGATCGCATCCTTCGCCTCTGGAGGCAACATGCCCGATTTCTGATCGGCTACCAGCAATTCCACATTGGTACGCATCGATGTCAAGGGGGTTCTCAGCTCATGGCCTGCGTCTGCGATCAAACGCTGTTGACGCTCTCGCGATGAGGCGAGCGATGCCATCATCGTGTCGAAATTGCGCGACAGATCTCCCAATTCATCGTCTGAATAGATACCGATCGGCTCCAACTGATCGGTCTCGATGACTCGAGTCACCGCAGACGATAGATCCCTCAACGGCTCGGTGATTCTGCGTCCAGTGGCATATCCCACCACTCCAGCCAAGAGGATCAAAACCGCACCCGCCGCGGTGATGATCGTCCCGATATCGTGCAAGGTGGTGATCGTCGGAGCAAGAGGACGTCCGATCACCAAGGCATATTGACCCGATTCAGTGCGCAGAGGAATAGCCACAAGGCGATAACGCGATCCGTCATTGCCCACCACAGAACGTGTGGAACTTCCCTCCTGAGTGCGCGCAATAGCGATCTCTGGAGCTTGAGGATTGACCGTGGAACGCAATCCTTGAACACGACGCACGATCCCATCAGTGCGCACGAGGAACATCGTCGCGTTGCTCGCCTGGAGAGCTGAAGCGCTAAAGCCTCCCAATCCCTCCACATCGCTTGCCACCGGAAGAGAAGCATAGGTAGCCACCTCGACCAATTCGCGATCGAGTTGGGAATATAAGCTCGCCTTCGCCATGACATAGGTTCCCACTCCAATAGTCACGATCACCAATGCGACTGCAACTGACGTGATCGCAGCAAGCTGAGCTTGTACAGTTCCTCTCTTGGCGAGAAGAACCTCAAAGGCAGCTTTCAGCGTGGCGATCACGGCGCAGTTTCACGTAGGACGTAGCCGACACGCCACACCGTATGAATCAAGCGTGGCTGACCATCCTGTTCCGTCTTGCGGCGCAGATAGCCGATATAGACTTCCAAAGAATTCGCTGTAGAGGGAAAATCACATCCCCATACCTCGTTGAGCAGCCATGAACGCTCCAAAACCCGTCGAGGATTTTCCATAAATGCTTGTAAAAGAGCAAACTCTGTCCGCGTAAGAGAGATATGTCTACCGGCACGAGTGACATCGCGCGTCGAAAGATCCATCGTTAAATTATCGAAAGTCAACGTCTCGCCACTGCGCTCCACATCGGGACGTGCCCGTCTAGTCAAAGCGCGCAGACGAGCTGTCAATTCATCCAGGGCAAAAGGCTTTACCAGATAGTCGTCAGCTCCAGCATCCAATCCGTCCACTCGATCATCGACGGTATCGCGGGCAGTCAAAATAAGAATCGGCACATCGTTGCCGCTCTGACGCAACATCCGTGTCGTTTCCAGACCGTCAAGACGGGGCATCATCACGTCCATGATGACTGCATCGGGACGCAAAGAGGATAGTTTCGCTAAAGCATCCAGCCCATCTTCAGCAGTCGTCACCTCATAGCCACTGCCATATTGGAGAGAACGCGCCAAGGAATCACGAACGGCCTGGTCATCATCTACTACGAGGATGTGCATATCGCCACCTTATGCGTCGTCGTCCGATAGGTTGGGCTGGGTCTGCCGAGTGATCGCCCACTGATCCCCCGATTGGATGATCCACGTGAGATAACCCGCTCCCCTAATACTAGTCCGCCCTGACGGCGTCTCGACGACCATATAGCTATCTTCATCAATAGCGGCGACTGTTCGAATGGGGAATGCCTCGATAGCTGCCATGGCTCGTCCGATAAGGAATTGTGTATCGGCATGTGTTTCAATCGCTGGACCGATCAGCCCAAGCCCTGGCCGTATATCCAACTCACTTGAACCTTCACCCGCCACTTCAGGAGCGATCTTACGTCCGCGATGATGCCATCCCCCTGCAATGACGTGATTACCTACAATCATCGCCCCTGCAGAAAATCCCAGATAGGGAATTGCCGAGCGGACAAGACGAGAGAAGTGGCGCTTATGGGCTACAAGAGCGTCTGCATAGATCGGGGTCCATCCAGCAGCGACAACGACCCCTGCCATCTGCTCGAAATCATCTGGAAGATCGACTGCGGCATCGTCTGTGATCCAACAGGTCTCGATACGAGCTTGGGGAAGACGTTGAAGGATCGGTTGGGTATAACTTTGCTCAACTGTCGCGCTCTCATCAGGTGAACCAGCGATGAACAAAGCGATACGATTACCTCGCCTATTCACATCAGCACAAAAATCGTCCCACAGATCACCACTTTGCTGATCGACAGATCCCCCTGCCAGATATAGACTCACTTCATTCCTCCCCTCAGCGAGTCGCTATGCTCTCCAGATACGTCATGATACCGCTCAACGCTCCTTCGATAGAGGCCAGAGTATCTTCAAAAGCGGCATCGTCACCGTACCAAGGGTCATCGACTCCCGTTCCATTGGGGACAGATGGGTCGAAGTCGGTAATCAGATGGATTACTTCACTGTTCGGAGCGATACGACGCAAACGCTCACAGTGGATATCTTCAAAAGCGACGACGAGATCGGAATCTTCAATCAGCTCACGGCTGGCTTTCTTAGCCCGATGCGAACCGACTGGATAACCATGAGCGAGCAATGTTCGTTTGGCTCGCGGATCGATATCGTGACCAGCTTCTTCACTGCTGACTCCAGCGGAATCGACGTCGATCTCACAGCCATGTCGATCGGCATAAGCCCTCATAACCTGTTCCGCCATAGCGGAGCGACAAATATTCCCCCAGCAGACGAAGGTAACCAGTCTTCTCATAATCATGATGCTATCGATGCCTACGTAAAAATTGAACCTTTATCCATGTGGCGCAATTTTTCATCGCATAGCACCTGTGTCCATCGTGCCGATAGCTCCACATAGTGAACTGCAGAAGGGAATATACGTGCAAGAATTGAGCCATGAGTACAGCGCAACGTGGGCTTCTTTTCGATCTTTTCGGCGTCATCATGAACGAGCAAGACGATGCTGGACGAGCCAGTATCGAAAAGGCATCGGGTTTAAGTGGAGATGATCTATGGCCCTATTACGAACAATTCCGTGAAGATTACGATGCCGGAAGGCTCGATAGCGTTTCCTATTGGGAGGCGATCAGCAAAGCCAGCGGACATACCATCACCGATGTTCAAGCCTGCATCGATGCCGATTTACAAAGCTGGTCGGGCTACGATGCCGAGATGGCCGACTACGTCCACTCCTTGATCGGACGAGTCCCTGTTGGATTGATCTCCAATGCTGTCGCTGAAGAACCTGCCTATATTCATAGCCTTTTCGATTGGTTTAGCGACCTCGACCCCCTCATCTTCTCTTGCGAAGTGGGAATGGCGAAACCCCATGCCGATATCTACGCATTGGCTATCGAAAGGATCGGTCTTGAACCGAGCAATATTCTCTTCATAGATGACCGCGAGGTCAATATCGAAGGAGCTCGTTCTGTCGGACTCAACGTCCACCTCTTTAGGGGTATTGAAGGCTTACGTGAAGAGATAGAACGTTTCCTTTCCTAAAAGACCTTTTCAGCTTAGATACCGGCTCGTCAGATTACGGCAGCCGCTATCTCGGCTAGCATGATGGCATGAGCGAATCCGTATCGTCTGCAGGTGACTTCATCAGCGATATCGTGCGTGCCGATAATGAACAGGGCACGTATGCTTCGCGTGTCCAGACCCGTTTCCCACCCGAACCGAACGGATATCTACATATCGGACATGCGAAAGCGATCACTGTCGATTTCGGAATCGCTGAGCGCTATGACGGAACGTGTAATTTGCGTTTTGATGACACCAATCCGGACGCTGAGGACACGGAATACGTCGATTCGATCATCGAAGATATCGCCTGGCTAGGATATCGTCCGGCGAATATCTATTACGCCTCGGATTATTTCGAGACTCTCTACCAGTGGGCAGAGGAATTGATCTCAAAAAACTTGGCATATGTCGACGATCAAGACGGTGAGACGATCTCAGCCCAGCGCGGAGGATACGGCAAAGCTGGAATCAATTCTCCCTATCGGGATCGTCCTGTCGAGGAAAACCTCGATCTTTTCCGCCGAATGCGCGCCGGAGAATTTGAGGAAGGTTCTCGGGTCTTGCGAGCCAAGATCGATATGAATCATGAGAATATGCAGATGCGCGACCCCGTCTTATAC
>JAEZYG010000093.1 GCA_023419175.1 Actinomycetes bacterium | reverse complement strand
ATCATGGCAGCCCTGATGCCTCTCGCCATCCCCACACCAACCGTCCCGATCACCTTGCAATCCATGGGAGTTATCCTCGCAGGAGCTATCTTGGGCGGACGGCGCGGAGGAGCCTCGATCATCCTCTTTTTGGCTCTCGTCGCCCTCGGACTTCCCCTTCTTGCAGGCGGACGAGGCGGCCTGGGCGTCTTCGTCGCTCCCAGCGTGGGATATCTGGTCGGATATGTCATCTTGGCATTCGTTGTAGGTTTCGTCACCTACCGCTGGAAGGCTCCATTCCCCCTTGTCAAAGCCCTAATCTTCAATATCATCGCCTCCTATATAATCCTCTACGGATGCGGAGCTATCGGTTTGATGATCGTCCAAGGGCTTTCCCTTAAAGCCGCCTTAGCAGCCAATATCCCTTTCCTGATCGGCGATGCAATCAAGGCGATTCTCGCCACTGTGGTGGCGAAGGGCGTCCACTCGGCATATCCGAAGCTACTGCCCACACGGACATCTGCCTGATATAGGGGGACGATGATGCATATTGAAGTGCGTTCACTTGCGCATAGCTACCAGACAGCGCATGGATCTCATGAGGTATTGCACGAGATCAATGTCGATCTAGATCAGAAACGCATCGGCATCATCGGACATAACGGCTCGGGGAAATCCACCTTCGTCCGCATGATAAACGGACTCATCACGCCTACATCGGGCACGATCATCGTGGACGGAGTGGATGTCACCCGAGAGCCCAAAAAAGTGCGATCCTTCACCGGATTCCTCTTTACCGACCCCGACTCTCAAATCATCATGCCCACCGTGGCAGAAGATATCGCTTTCGGTCTGCGTTCATCGAAACTGCCGAAAGAATGCATCGATGCCAAAGTTGCCGAGATGGCTCAACGATATGGTTTGACAGACCATCTGAACCATCCGGCACATCTGCTCTCTGGCGGACAAAAACAGATGCTCGCTCTAGCCTCTGTTCTCATCACCGAACCGCGTCTGATCGTCATGGACGAGCCAACCACCCTCTTGGATATTCGCAATGCTCGAGCGATCGGACGATTGATCGATACTCTCGATCAGACAGTGATTCTCGCCACACATCACCTGCATCTTTTAGATAGCTTTGACAGAGTTCTCGTTTTCAATGACGGACGCATCGTCTGTGACGATATTCCCTCTGTCGCTATCGCTAGTTACGAGAAGATGATGGACTGTGACTGATGTGACCACCGGTCTCTACCGTCCGGGAGATTCGATCTTTCACCGTCTGCCTGCGGGGATCAAACTGGCGTCTTTGGTCATTCTCGGCATCTTCTCCGTGTGGATGGCTCGCTATTGGTATATCGCTGTCACCATCTGCGTAGCGATTCTTATCTGCTATCGCCTCGCAGGTTTTGGAATGCGCATCATCGTAGCCCAAATACGTCCCGCGCTGTGGTTCATCCTCTTCGCTTTGATCGTCAATACCCTTACCGCAGGATGGCATAAAGGTGTGGGCTTGGCGGCAAGCGTGAGCACTCTGATCTGGGCAGCCGCCCTCCTCACCTTGACGACGCAGACGTCCACGCTGGTCGATACGGTAGTTTATCTCCTCACTCCAGCTCAACGCTTCGGGATAAACCCTCACCGCGTCGGGGTGATCCTTCTCATCGGATTGCGTTGCGTCCCTGTGATCGCTTCCATCGCTCGCCAAGTCCACGAGGCTCAGGTGGCACGATGCGCCACTCGCTCTATTCGAGCTTTTGCTGTGCCGTTAATCGTGCGCGCTCTTAGCGATGCTGAAGCGATTTCTGAGGCATTGATCGCACGAGGTTTCGACGATTGATTCAAATTATCTGCAAGGCTTTCTTCATTCCCTCAACATCGAGGTGACGCCCAAAGATCGGTCCGCCCATTTCGAGAGATTTCGCATAGGAGAAGGGGACGGGCACTGGATCAAATCCCATATCATCGATCAATTCCGCCACAGCTTGCTGTGCGCAGGTATCGTCACTACAGACGGCAAAGGCTCGACGTTTAGCTACCGAGGAGGAGCGAGCATCGCTTTCCAGATCGCGCCATGCTTGATGATTGAGGGTCTTGACCAATCGCATCTTGGGGTTACGATCCCATACGATTTGAGATGTCGTCCCTTCATAGCCGACAAGTTCAGGAACGATACCGTCATATTCCGCCCAGTAATTCATGGGATCGATCACGATTTTCCCATCTAAAAGGCTGTAATCCAGACCGCAGGAGGTGGAGAAAGGGATAGCTAAAATGACGATATCGGCACGACGACATAGGTCTTCTCTATCGACCAATTCCGCATCTTCGCTGACAGCCTTCACCTGCGGAAGAATCGCTTCATCGATACAGGCATCGTGATAGAGCAGATGCCATCCGGCATCTGTAGCGAGGCGTCCAATCGCCTGCCCCATGCGTCCAGCACCGATAATTCCCAACGTCTTTGTCGCGTGAGTCACCTTTCTAGAATGTCGCTTTTTAGCTACAAAGTCACGATGATTTCGCCTAAAGCGTGCAGATTTCCCCTACTGGATTACGAAAAAGAGGTTATTTTAACCATCTCCTTATTTGAAATTATCTATCACCATAAGATGACTAATAAGGTTTACCTATGTAAAAATAAATTCTGTTCATATGACTGTGGTCTGATAGCGCTATCACTAGCGACTATCGCGATCACAGTCTTGAGGAAATATGCACTCACCGTGTTGTCATGACACACCATATTGAAAGGACTCTTCATGCGAGCCCACCCCACACGGCGATCAGTCGCTATCGCCACGAGTCTTCTCTTGATGGCGACATCGCTGATTACCGGGCAGAATGCCCACGCTGAAACGCCACCCGCTCAAGAATATTTCGTCCAAGCCAACCCTCTGCGATGGAACGTTAAAGATAGCTGGTATAAGTACATCACCGGGAAAGCAGGAGGAAGCGAAGGCAAGATCCTCGTCGCCAAAGGAGCCGTCCACGAATCCAGACGCAACAGGATCAACTGGGGACTCGGTACCGGAACGTGCAGCGCAGAAGGCTCCTGCACGATCAGCTATCCCTCAATCGTCCAATTCACGAAGCATAACGGAGCTCTCGACCTCACTTTGGAAAATCTTCGTGCCGTGACGGAGAAAACATCTGGCAAACTGGTCGTCGATATCCGCTCAAAGGCGATGGATAGCGGCGAATATGTCGAGGCGAAGGATTACACCCTCGCGACATTTACCCTTGCAGAAGCTGTCGATCCCACCGCTTCAAATCTCACCATCAAAGCCAATCCTGTGACCTTCAGCTCCGACGTTGATAAGTACTTCAGTCAATATTCCAACGAAGAAGCTGCTCCGGCGACCTTTGAAGGACGCCTTTATCCTCTCGGCGTCGATGATGCCAATGGCATTTTATGGGAGCCACAAGAGCGGAAGGCTCGTCTCGCAACACCGATGACGAAATGGGCAATCATCAAAGATTTCATGTCCAAAGCCCAACGGGATTCTTTAAGCTTCAAAGCTGATGGCGAGGTCCGCCCTCTCGGGGATAGCTTGGAATTCACCAAACCCTCTGTCAGCGTCGATCAGGATAACCTCGTCATAACCTATCCCGGATCTGTCACTCTCTCAAAGAGCGGTGATGAGATCTCCAAGATGTCTGATCTCACATTGACGGTCAAAGATCGTTCCACCGTCGAAGTGGAGATGACGACAGCCCGCACCGTTGATGGAGAGCTAAAAACTGAGAAAGTTCATATCGGAACGATTCACGGAAAAGTTTTCTTCGATCAAAAGTCATGGAGTATCTATCTCAATGACGGGGTGATCGCCATGGATCCAGAGTCGACTTTGAAGATTCCGTATCTGGCAACCAATGACGATATCGCACCTATCAGTTTCCTCGTAGACGTCACAGAATTGCCTGACCGTGAGCAGGCTAAGCAGATCCTTGCGGTGATGAGAGCCGGAGAGAAAGCATGGCTGAAGCGCCAGCCGATCGTTCTCGACACTTCGACGAATACCACCATCCGCGATAATACCGAGACTATTCCCGGTAGCACGATCACCGTTGAAGAAGAAAACGCTCAGTGGACCGACTCTCCAGCACCCGAAGCAGCCGAAGGACAATTCATCTGGGGAGTGAAGCGTTCTTGGCAAAGCTATGTCGGTAAAGGAACTCTTACAGACGGGTTGACCTTCTCACACCAGAACTACACCTGGATCAGCCCCGAAGAAGGGCAGGCGACTCGACATGAAGACGGACAGCTCTCCTTCTCTTATCGAGGAAGCGCTAACTGGCAAGCCTATGGCGGGATCTTGAATATCACCTTGTCCAATATCAAGGTTTATCTCATCCCGAACGACCCATCCGATCTGTCAAAGGGTTACCAAGACGAGATGCCCGTCTATGCCAATATCGGCAATGGCGAGACACTCAAAAACCTCACTCGTCTCGGCTCTATCCGTGGAACAGCTCAGGTGACTACCGACGATATCGCCCACGACGGAACCCCAGCCACCAAGACGACAGTGAAAGTGGTCAATCAGGCGTTCTATCTGCATCAAGATGTTGAAGGTATTTTCGTCAATGTCTACCGTGGCGGACTGAGGATGGACAACGCTTCGTTCACCGCATCCATCGTTGAAGATAAGAAGGTCGATAAGGCTCCTTCACCAGATGAATCCGGAACCTCTCCTGCCCCGAGCGCACCCGAAAGTGGAACTCCTTCCTCAGATGCCGAAAGCGATGGAAAACAGCAGGAAAATATCGTTATCGACCCGCATTCCTCTCTCATTCCCGGTGGACATATCGTGATCCACTTCACTGGCTTCCAGCCTCAGGAAAGACTGGTTATCGAGCTGCACTCTGAGCCGATTGTCCTCGGAGAGACAAACGCCGGTGAAGACGGAAATGCTACATGGGAAGGAACTATTCCTGCCGAGGTCCAGCCTGGCGACCATCGCATCGTCGCTAGAGGAGAATCTCGCGAAGTAAGCACTGCTATCAACATCTCTTCTACTGAAGATCCCAATCCATCACAGCCTGTTTCGAAGGATGACGAAGGGAAGGAAAACGATGGAAATAACGCTGGGCATCCAGCCGATTCCGAAAAGCCATCTGCCCCTGAGGGTCATTCGACAGATCTTGCTCCTGGCATAGAGCACAGCAAGATCACAACCGATTCTTCCACTCACACTGGCACAGCACCTTCACAAGGAGAGGGATCTCAAAATCCAGCACCTTCCTCTAAGGCTCAGCCGAAGAAGCTGCCCGCCACAGGTATCGGGTCAGTGGACGGATCTGCTGGAATGAGCGCTGCGATCGCTTTGATCGCTCTTTGCTCTCTTGGCAGGAGAAGTCGTCGATAACCTACTGATATAGCTCAGGGGTGGGGATTATCCCCACCCCTGATTTTTATAATCTCTATGAATACATCCCGATGGAATTATGTGGATTAGCTCGGGACTATCACCAAAGTTCCATCACTGAGATAATCGACTCGGATTGTCCATCCATATACCTGGCTGAGGCGCTCAGATGTCAACACATCGCTAGGGGAACCATAGGCGACAATCTTTCCCTCACTCATCAAAGCGATCAGATCGCAGCTCGCCGCCGATAATTGGATATCGTGCATGACAGCGACAACCCCTTTCCCCTCCTCAGCAAGATAGCTACAGATCCCCATCGTCTGCTGTTGATGAGCTATATCGAGGGCGGCAGTGGGTTCGTCCAAAAGCACCAACTCGGCGTCTTGAGCTAGAACACGCGCCAAGGTCACTCGCGCCTTCTCTCCACCGGAGAGGGTGGTCACATCGCGGTCTGCAAGATGATCCACTCCTGTAGCGCACATGGCGTCATAGATGATCTCCTCATCGCTACATCCGTCGTTGGGATGAGATGCCCGTCCCATCGCGACGATATCGGCGACCAGATAGGAGAAGGGGAATTCATGAGCTTGAGGCATCACGGAACGTTTCAATGCCAATTCACGACGATCATAGGTGGTCAGCTCGCGTCCATCGAGTCTGACCCGTCCGCTATCTGGCTGCAGATCACCTGACATAATCCCTAGCAATGTGGATTTTCCAGTCCCATTAGGGCCGAGAAGACCCACGATTGAGCCAGCCTCAACACTCAATGAAATATCGGATAGAATCGCATGCTCTCCATAGGAGAAAGAGATGGTGTCCACATCGATCAACGCCATCAGCGCACTCCCCTCATGCGTTTTCTCAACAAGATAAAGAAAGTCGGCCCCCCAACGAGAGCTGTAAAGATACCGATAGGCAGATCGGCAAAGGGGATGATATTGCGCGCAGCGATATCGGAGACTGTTATCAAGAAAGCTCCGCCGAGCATGGAAGCAGGCAAGAGATAGCGATTCATTGGACCGATTGCCAGACGCAAGACGTGGGGGACGATCAATCCGACGAAGCTGATAACCCCCGCGTAGGACACGGCGGCGGCGGTCAAAAGGGCGGTTAGCGTGATCGCACATAGTCGCACGGCATGGACATTGAGCCCTACATGGCCGGCAGCGCATTCACCCAAAGCTAAGATATCGAGTTTTTTCGCAAGCAACATCGCCCAGATCAAGGCGAATATAACGATGACGGCAACCACTCCCACATGTGTCCAGGAAGCTGCATTCAACGACCCCATCTGCCAAAAGACGATCTGATCGCGAGCAGTTGTCGGCGCGATATAGGTGGCGATAGAGGTGAATGCCGAACAGATCGCAGTGATCGCAATACCCGTCAGGACAAGGGTAATCACTTCGGCTTTCCCGTTATAACGGGAAAGGAAATAGACGGCGAAGACCGCAAGCAGACCTGAGAGGAAGGCCGCGAGAGGAACTGAAAAACCTCCAAGAGCTGAAGGGGCGATAACGATCGTGATCGAAGCCCCGACCGCCGCTCCTGAGGAGACACCGATGACACCCGGTTCAGCAAGAGGATTGGAAAAGATCGCTTGCATGATCGCTCCAGCGACAGCAAGAGAGGCTCCCACCAAAACGCCGAGAGCGATTCTGGGAAAACGGATCGTCCACAAGACGGCATAAGCCTGCGGATCGCTCGGCTCATATCCCGCCCCTATCCTGCGCAAGATGCTTGCAACCATATCTGCTGGAGAGATGGCGTATTGCCCCATCCCAGCTGAAACCGTCAAGGCAACGAGCAAAGCGATAGTCAAAATGGTAAATAACACATAGCGACGGCGACTCCGCAGACGCAGACCGTGCATACACGCACGCCGCAATGCGGAATCGCCGCCTCCATGCTTCAAGGCATCGCTCACTCGCTCACTCCATAGAGAGCTCGAGCAACGGCGGTGATGATATCGGCACTTTGAGGACCAAAGGCAAGAGAGACTCCGTCTGGGATGGCGATAAGTCGTTGTTTAGCCCCAGCTCGGGTCTGATTGACTCCTGGACGATTGAGAAAACCTTCCAGCCCTCCAGTAGATTCCAGCCCATCTTTCATCACGAAGATGACTTCAGGATCCAAGGTAACCAAGGATTCCGCAGTGGCAGGAGTCACGCCAGAAATGTTATTGGCGCTCGCCATATCTCGTCCGCCGACCGCCTCGATCAACTCAGTAGCCCCGTCCTCAGAGCCCAAAATGAAGAAGATCCCACCAGATCCGCGCACATAGAGAAATGCGATATCAAGAGGTTTCTCAGGAGCCCATGCCGCGATCTGTTGACGAGCGGTAGATATCTCCTGCTCCACTCTCTCATTGAGAGCTTCTCCCGCCTTATCAGCACCGAGAGCGGCCGCGACAGAGGCGATCAGTTTGGCATTGCTATCCAAAGAGCGATGGGGATTTATCAAGACGAGAGGAACACCCGCTGCACGCAGTTGATCCAAAGCTTCAGGCGGACCGACGCTACGATCTGCGATGATGACGGTCGGCTTCAGCGAGAGTACAGCTTCCACGTTGATGGAATGTCCGTTTTCGGTCACAACTGGCAGATTCGCCAATTGATTTTCTGTGGACGAGACCGTGCGTCCAACGATGTGATCGCCATATCCCAAAGCGATGACAGTTCGACTGATCGTCCCATAGAGGTCGAGAGGAACAATCCTTTCTGTGGACGAAACCGTCACCTGATTGCCCTCTTCATCGGTGACCTGAGCGGGTAGAACCTGCTCAAAATCCCCTTCGATCACCTGAGGATCTGGAAGGGCTTCAACCTCGCTTACACCGCTCAAAGATCGCGGATCGGGAAGATCCAGAGCAGCAACAGCCGAGGAAGGCGCAGAAGAGGGAGCGCTGTCTGCGCTCTTTTGACATCCGCTAATACCCAATGCCATCGCCATACACACGATTGGTATGAACAGTCTTTTCACGTTTTGCCTTTCATTCACCAGATGGGGACGAGGTCACCCTCGTCCCCATGTAATGCCCAGCGTGAGCTCAGATACGCGTATAACGGCGCGCGATCACATAGCTGGCAGCCACCAGGCTTACGAGCAGAGCGGAGAAAGGAGCAGTTCCTTCAGCTCCAGTCGTCGGGAGTTTACCTGGGCGTCCGGTGGACGAACTTCCATCTGCCCCAAAGACCGTCTTGGTTCCATCGGCGTTGCAGATCTCACCCGGGCCTAGGCTGAGCGATGCGCTGAAGGTATCGAGAGCTTCACCAGGCTGATAGAAGTTAGCGAATGCTCGAGCTCCTGCATCGGTCAAGGTCACCGAAGATGCGGAGATAGACATCGATGTGGCATCGGCATTGACACTCAAGGCGACATTGGCGAAGGCAACGCGCTCATTGATGATCTGCTTGCCCTCAGCGTTATTGCTGGCAGCGGTCAGATAGAGCACAGCGGAATCGCCATTGATCTCAAGGGTGGGATTTGAGAAGGTCGTATTGAGAATGCCTCTATGACCTGTGAAATGCACCGTCCCGCCGAAATTGAGCGTTCCTTGACGGGTGGACAAATCGTAGATTCCTGCCACTGCTGGGAAGGAGAAGACGCGATTGGTAAAGGAGACACCGTCTGATGGAAAGATCTTACCGTTCGCGATAGATCCTTCGATATAGGTCGTAAAGGACTTGCGCAATCCCCAATCGAGTGAGCCGCTGAGTACACGGGTCTTATTGGGATTCACCTCGCACTTTGGCTCGTCCTTCTTCTCTTCCTTCTTCGGCTCAGAGGGAGCAGGCTTCACAGGATTGGCGGATGGTTTATCTCCCTCAGACGGAGCAGGCTTCACAGGATTGGCAGATGGTTTATCTCCCTCAGACGGAGCAGGCTTCACAGCTGCATAGACGACTTCTGCGCGAACGTCGTTGGACTTATCGACCATTCCGCTACCGTGAGCGCGTGAGGTGTAGACGGCATAGGATTTGCCCTCCTCAAAAGCGGGAGCGGTCAACGTCACTTCAAAGGAGCCATCCTCAGCCATCGGAGCAGTCTTGCCGCGATCGCTATTGGCGACCTCATTGCCTACGGATACCCACACGACATCTTTACGCTGATCTTCTTTTGAGCTGTAGAAGCCTGAAACGTCAGCATCTGCTAAGAGAACGTAGACACCTGGCTTATCGGGGTTGAATCCCGTCCCCTTGACGGTGATCGCTCCACCTTCACGAGGAGCTTCGCTCAGGCTAAGAGATGGCTTGCTCTCACCACCAGGAGCAGGATCTGGAGCCGGAGCAGGATCTGGAGCCGGAGCCGGAGCAGCTTCTTCATAGACCAGCGCCGTACGAGTATCTTGATCCTTATTCGTCTTGCCTTGACCATGAGCGCGGGTCGTCAAGACCACCCACTCTTTACCCTCTTCAAAGGCGGGAGATGACATCTTCACCGTGAAGCTACCGTCTGTCCCCATCGGCACGCCCTGAGATAAGGACTTGCACATAGCTTCCATCGCAGGAGTACACACCCAGAAAGTCGATTTATCTTCAGTCATATCGCCACCGGTATGACCGAAAAATTCACCCGAATGTCCATAGAATTCTGGAGTTGTCGAAGGAGCGATCGCCACATAGACACCTGGACCTTGTGTGGCAAAACCGCTACCGGTGATCGTCACTTCCCCACCAGCACGCGGAGCCTTGGAGACGGTCACAGTAGGAGTTGGATTATCTGCTTGAGCTATCGGCGCCGCATTGGTCAAGGAACCCACTACTAGCGCAAAGCTGGAAAGTGCGATTGCACCCGCTCTCTTCCAAGCTTTCATCTATCTTCCCTTTCTCAGGAGACACTAACTTCTTAGGTTAAGCTAACACTATTTAAGCGACTTCTAGCAACCCTTCCAAGATTTTCAAATTGCAATGAAGCATTTTCACGATTGGCGAGACCACATGCTTTACATCTGCTTAGAAGTGGCCACAGTTCAGCTAAGAGCGGACGCCCACCCACGCGTTTTCCGTCCACATCACCCTTCTATAAGCCAGACTTGTAGTGAATATCCAATAGACATGTGAGGTTTTTGTGAGCTCTCCATCGACATCGTCGGTTTGCCATAACAGTCAGCGTCGCGAAGACGGACGCGTCACCGATCCGCGTAACGCTCCGGATCCAGATCACGAGACTAAAGCCGATTCCCCTACCGAGATCACCAAACCCAATTGGGGATTCGTCCTCTCGTCTACGATCCGCCAATTCGGCAACAACGGATGCGCCGACCTTTCCGCAGGTCTGACCTATCGGACGATCTTTTCGATTTTCCCAGCTCTGATCGCTGTCGTATCGATTCTCGGCATCTTCGGACAAAGCTCGGATACCGTCTCACAAGTTCTTGACCAGCTGCGCGATGTCGCCCCAGAGGAATCCTTCGAAACCATCTCGTCTGCCCTCGAAAGCCTCCTCGCCACACCTGCTCCAGGGATCGGCTTGATCATCGGTCTTGCCACCGCTTTATGGTCGGCATCAAGTTACGTCAAAGCCTTTAGCACGGCGATGAATAAGATCTACAACATCGCCGAAGGACGCGGCCCGTTGCGTTTCAATCTGACCATGTATATCTTGACCGCCGCCATTCTCTTCTTAACCACTGTCGCCATGCTCATGTTGGTGATCTCGGGACCAATCGCTGAAATGATCGGCAGGCTCATCGGCTTGGGCTCTCAAGCCTTGCTGATCTGGTCGATCGCTAAATGGTTCGTCTTGGCTTTCGCCATCATCGTTGCTGTCGCTTTGCTCTACTGGGGGACGCCCAATGTTCAGCAGCCGAAATTCCGTTGGGTTTCTATCGGAGCCATCGTGGCGATCGCCGTGTGCATTCTCGCCACTGGTGGATTCTTCTTCTACGTATCCAATTTTGGCAATTACAACGCTACCTATGGCACTTTAGCTGGAGTCATGATCGCCTTATTGTGGCTCTATATCATCAATACGATCTTGCTCTTTGGCGCTCAGCTCGATGCTGAATTGGAGCGTGGACGTCAACTCCAGGCAGGCATTGAAGCTGAGATCGATCTTCAACTTCCCCCACGAGATACCACCGCTAGCGACAAAAAGGCCGAGAAGGAAAAAACAGCGATCGAAAAGGCGCGAGCATTACGCTATACCCGTGGAGCTTCCACCAATCCAGCCGATTTACCCCCATCTATGCGCGAGCCACGGATGCCTGGAACCATCATCAAGTGAGGTCAGATGCTTTTCGCTTTTTCCATCACCCCTGCCGAGAGCGGACCAGACGGCAGCGTCCATGACGCGGTAGCCCGCGCGGTTAGCGTCGTACGCGATTGCGGACTTCCCAATTCCACAGATGCGATGTTCACCACTATCGAAGGTGAATGGGATGAGTGCATGGAGGTCATCAAAAAAGCCTGCGAGGCGGTTCAAGAGAATTCAGCTCGCGTCTCCTTGGTTCTCAAAGCGGATTTGAGACCTGGATATCACAACGAGCTGACCGGGAAAGTGGAACGTCTTGAAAACGCTTTAAATTCTTGAATATTTCACAACCCTACTATTTTGGGAATATAAACATTTCTAAAATAGTAGGGTTTCTTTTTATTTATGCTTTTATCTAGGTATTTTATTGACTCATTTCTCTTTCCCCTTCTACTAAGGTTTCCTAATTTTTTCTCCCTCTTATAAAGGTCTAAACTCGCCGTTAAGGCAATCCCTCTAGATTTCTAGAGTTCTATTCATAGTCGCCGTTGATAAGCGGTAACTGTCATCGACGACTGGCAGGAAGGTTGCGATGAGTCCAGAAGCTCTCGATATCACTCAACTCCCCGATCTCTCTGCGGGCAGCGGAAGAGTTTCTCCCGTCCGGACGCGAATGCCGGTTTATGTTGACCTCCTCCCCCCTTGTAATAACGCATGCCCTGCTGGGGAAAATATCCAAGAATGGCTACGTCTTATCAAAGCGGGAGAGACGGAAGCTGCCTGGCGTCAACTCACGCGCGATAACCCTTTCCCCGCCATTCACGGACGCGTTTGCTATCACCCCTGCGAGACAGCGTGCAACCGTAAAGATCTTGACGCCGCCGTCTCCATCCACTCAGTCGAGCGTTATCTGGGAGATATGGCGATCGAAAAGGGATGGAATTTCGACCATGCACGCCCGTCTACGGGCTATCGCGTCCTCGTTATCGGAGCTGGTCCATCAGGACTGTCAGCCGCCTATCATCTGGCGCGCCTCGGACACAGCGTCGAAATTCATGACGCTGGAGAAAAAGCTGGCGGCATGATGCGCTACGGTATCCCCGCCTACCGTCTACCACGCGATATCGTCGATGCTGAGATAGCCCGTATCGAAAAGATGGGCGTCAAGATTGTTCTCAACCACACCGTTGATGATCTGCTCGCCGAACAGCGCCAAGGACATTTCGATGCGGTATTCGTCGCCGTCGGCGCTCACCTATCGCGCCGTGTAGAGATCCCGAGCATGGATGCCGGAAAAATGGTGGATGCGGTGGACTTCCTTCGCGGTGTCGCTTCAGGAGATCGGCCGATGATTGGCCGTCGAGTCGCCGTCTACGGTGGTGGAAATACCGCCATGGACGCCGCCCGCGTGGCAAAACGTATGGGAGCTGAAGAAGCTGTCATCATCTACCGCCGCACCCAAGAGCAGATGCCCGCCCACCTTGAAGAGCTCACCGAAGCGGAAGGTGAAGGAGTAAAAGTCCACTGGTTGCGCACGATCAATGAAGTCGGCGAGGACATCCAAGTCGAAATCATGGAATTGGATGAAAACGGACGAGCTCGTGGCACTGGGCGTTTTGAGACCCTTCCCGCAGACACCGTCATCATGGCGGTTGGCCAGATGGCAGATACCGGATTCTTACGCAATATTCCCGGTCTGAGATTTATCGACGATGTCGTCCAGGTCGATCCCAAAACCTTGATGACCGATGTTCCCGGAATCTTCGCTGGCGGAGATGCGGTTCCCTCCGATAGGACGGTGACTATCGGGGTCGGACACGGGAAGAAGGCGGCAAAGATGATCGACACCTGGCTCAACCGTCAAAAACCAGAGCCGAAGATCAAACACCCCCTCGTGGAATTCGATGATCTTCATCTATGGTATTTCGGCGATCACCCCCGTTCCATTCAAAAAGAACTCGCTCAAGATGAACGTCTCGATTTCGACGAAGTGGTCAAGGGATTGAGTCCAGACGAAGCGGAATTTGAAGCCCGACGCTGTCTTAGCTGCGGTAACTGCTTTGAATGCGACGGCTGTCTAGGATCCTGTCCCGAAGACGCCATCGTCAAATTGGGTAAAGGACATCGCTATCGCTTCGACTACAGCAGATGCACTGGATGCGCCACCTGCTACGACCAATGCCCCGTACATGCCATCGAGATGATTGCGGAGAAATGATGAGTGTAGATACCGTTCCCGCACCGAAGCCCAATATGCTCGGCGCTGAAGATCCCATCGCCAATCTCGATCGCGATAATCCTGAAGCCACTCCCGATGCGGTTCGTTCGATTATCGATGGCAATACTGCAGCCGCCGATGTCGCCTTCCGCGTCAACGAATTGTGTTCGATCTACCCGATCACCCCGAGCTCTCCTATGGCTGAGTTGGCAGATGAATGGGCCGCTCATGACCGACTCAATATCTGGGGAAATCTTCCCACCGTCATCGAGATGCAATCGGAAGGTGGAGCTGCTGGAACC